>QHXA01000055.1:0-11170 GCA_003222755.1 Acidobacteriota bacterium | reverse complement strand
GGGTGTGCCTAATCCGAATACCGAACAAGGACGAGCGGACCTCGCATTCAGCATGTTGACCTGCACCCAGCAAGTCGATAGCAAGATCTTTGCTTACATGAAACACATTCGGCCCCGCCGTGCATTGATCGTTGACGAACAGAAAGGTGTGGTCGCCACCTTCCCGCTCTTCGTGCACGACGGCACGCGCCGGGGCGCGCCGGCGGATGCGCCTCCGGGAATGATTCAAAACCTCGTGACGATGGAGACGTTCGGAATTCGCGACGGACTCATTCACGAAGTCGAAGTCTTTCCCTTCGTAACTGTGCCTTATGGCTGGGGCAACGGGTGGACGATGGGCTCCGGACGCTAGATGTTGTGAAATGTTGATGTATTGATCGCATTCCGAATCGAGATGAAACCTCTGCTGCAGTTCGGCTTGCTTCTGACGTTTTGTGCTGTTGCGTCTTGCGCAGCCTCGACGCGGGCGACAGGAGGCGATCCAACCGGTTTATGGGTGGGTGATTTCGGCCCCGCATTCTACGACAGAAATACGATCTCGCTCGAATTGCACTGGGATGGAAAGGAACTGACTGGCATGATTCATCCCGGCGTGCCGGGCGGTCGCATGTATAGAAACTTTCAAGGCTTTCCAATCGAAAACGCCTCGTTCGACCCGAAGACGGGGACGCTCAAGTTTGAAGCGATATACAAACCGAGAGCCCGCCACTATGTCATCGAAGGCAAATTGCAAAACAACACCCTGAGCGGGCGGTGGAATCGCCCGGATGAAAACCGGGATGGCGATTTCAAGCTGACGAGGAAGGCAGGGCTGTAGCGGTGGCCTATGAGCGCCGCTACCGTATTCGCCCTACGCTTCTATGGTTTCGATGAGCTCCAAATCGGCAGCCGTCAACTCGATGTCATAGACGCGGAGGTCCTGTTTCATGTGTTCCAGATTCGTTGTCCCAGTTAACGGCACCATACCAACCTGCATCGCAAATCGAAAGATCACCTGCTCGGCATGAACACCGAGTCTTTGCGCGATGGCGATCACATCAGGATGCCGCAGAACGTTCGGATTCGCCGTCAGTAGCGAAAAACCTTCGTACACGATACCTTTCGCTTTGCAGATTTCGCGAACGTGACGATCCCAGCCACGGTTTGCAAAGCATCGGTTCTGCACGGCCATGGGTTTAATTTCCGCCTGCCCGATCAGGGTTGCAAGTTGCAGAGCATTGATGTTGCTCACGCCGACCATTCGGGCTCGACCGGACCGATAGATCTCCTCGATTGCGCTCCAGACTTCCCAGTCCTCTTCTCCTAGGCCTGGATATGAATATGGACCATGCAGCAGATAAGAATCCACGTAATCGGTTTTTAAATTCCTCAGAGACGACTCGAAGGATTGGCGCACCTGTTCGCGAAGCATTGCCGCAGGATCGTAAGGCACGCGATGATCGTGGCCGTTAAGCGGAGTGAACTTCGTTTGTAGGAACAGTGAGTCCCGGCGAATGCCGTCGCTCGCCAGCGACGTCAGCGCCTCTCCAATCAATGATTCCTCATAGTGCCTTGGCTGGTTGGCCGTATCGATTGCTCCGAAGCCGGCCTTCACCGCGGTCTTGACGAGAACGGCTGTGGCTTGCTTCTTCCATGCAGTCCCGTATATGAACGAAGGCGTTGCCGGTATGCTCGCGCTCATCATCCAGCCTTTCGCAGCCATGCGGCCATTTGACTGTGGTTGACTAGTCCGGGCTGCTGAAACACAGGCTGCCCATTCTTCAGCACGATAAAGTTTGGAATGCTCATCACGTTGTATCGTTGCGCAAGCGTCGGCCAGCGTTCCGTGTCGACTTTCAAAACAATCGCCCGCGATGCCATTTCTGCTGCGACCTTCTTTACTTCCGGCGCGGCCATGCGGCATGGGCCGCACCATTCCGCCCAAAAATCGACGAGCACAGGTACCCGAGCGGCGCGGATAACGCAATCAAAGATCTCCGGGTCCGCATCAATCGGTTCGGCAACCGGCGGCAGTTCCGCTTTGCACGCGCCGCAACGGCCCGTATCCGCAAGATGCTCAGCAGGTACGCGGTTTTTCTTTCCACAGGCATGGCAATTTCGAATCATAGATTCAGTCTAGCGGAATACGGCCGGTACTCCGAATAATGTAAGATGAAACGAGATAGAGATCTCAATCTTGGGGGCGGTAGAATCAGTGGCAAACAAGCGATCATTCTGGGTTCTGTCGAAACAACCCAAAGAAATTTCCGGCTTTGGCCGAAATCCCGTTCCAGCACACTTCAAGACCCTGGAAGAGGCCACACGTTATTGCCGGCAGTTGAATCTGAACAGAGGCGCCTACCATCCCGGCTACTTTATCGAAGAGCGCATTGGCAACCAGCCGGTTTCTGCTCCCAAGAAGAAGGCCGAGGATGTGGAAGAGTGAAGAAGCAGCAACCGGACATCAGCCATCGTCAATTTCAGAACTTCTGATGTCGGGGAATTCAGAAGCGATCTACAAGAAGCGAAAAGTCCGCTCCTTAGGGCCTGCGCAAAAATAACTTGGCAGAATGCAGGCCCGGGGGGATCTGACCAATGCTCAATTTCCAATGCTCAATTCTCATCGGAAAAGAGAGCGGCGGGCACGTGTTGACGGTCCCTTCGGATGAGAATTGAGCATTGGGAATTGAGCATTGGTCAGATCCCCCGTTTAATTCAGGGCAGGGCAAAACTGCCAAGTTATTTTTGAGCGAGCGCTTAGTCAAGGAGGGGACTTCCCGTCTCATTCTGATTTCCACGTTTGCTACAAATGCTATGGCTAGATCAGGATCTATGAATTTGTAACATCTATTTGTTACAAATTGGCTATGGCTGATTGCTCATTGCTGATTTACGCCGATGCGTGAAGTAGGTTTTCGCGTTCCCTGGCCCGAGGCTCCTCACGACTTTACTTCTTGCGTGCCTTCTTCTCGTCTTTCGCAGCCGGGGCTGCTTTCGTTTCGCCGGGCTTGGCTGGAACAATCTGCACGTCATGCAGCGTGCGGTAATCGCCGTCGTAGACTTTAGCCGTGATCTCGTCGCCCACCTTGACCTTTTTGAGTACTTCCTCCTTGTCGGGAACATAGTTCATGGTCATAGCATCCATCCAGCCTTCGACCTTTTGCCCGTTCACCGTGAAGGTCTTGTTAGTCGGATCGATCTTCTCAACCTTACCTTTGAAAATGTATTCCTTCTTTGCCCCACCCGGAGCATTCTTGTTTTGTTCGGCGTAGCCGCAAGACAGGAGCAAACAAAGCATCGCTCCCAACATCGAGACTCTCTTCATCTCAACCTCCATATACTTAGCGTGGGGCCCACCGTCCGGATCGCTTCCGTACACCGCTTCGCGGCCCCCTTACTGCCGTCCGGTCCCCCCACGCCTGCTGGCTCTGAACTTTACTAAATGTGAAGCCAAACCGCACCTGTGAGCCGAAAACCGTATTGACTTGCGCTTGGGATTGACCGGATTCGTATGGAAATGTATAAGACCGTATGGTCTTATTTGTATTCGCGATTGCACAACTTGTCGGGCAGGTTCTGGACCCCAGCGGCCACGTCGTGCCCAGAGCCTCTGTCGTGCTTACCGATCTTGCAACGAATGTCACGGTGCAAACCTTGACGGGACCAGATGGACTATACGTATTTCTCGAACCCAAACCTGGACGATACAGCATAGCCGTTGAAGCGGCTGGTTTTCAGCGGGTCGTGCGGCCTGAAGTCACCCTTGCAACCGGGGAGAAGATCCGGATTGATTTCGTCCTGACGATTGGTGCAGTCCAGGAGAGCGTGACCATCACATCCGACGCACCGCTGTTGCGATCGGAATCGGCGGAATTAGGCCAGGTCATCGATAGCCGCAGAATTAGCGAATTGCCTCTCAACGGACGCTCCTTCATTTCATTGGCCGCGCTCGCGGCCGGCGTCGCTTTGCCACCGGGCTCACAGCTTCCTCGGATTAATGGTGGGCGGCCGCGGACGAATGAGTATCTCTTCGATGGGGTCAGTGTTTTGCAACCTGAACCCGGCCAGGTGGCATTCATGCCGATCATCGATACGATTCAGGAATTCAAAGTTGAAACCAACAACGCTCCCGCCGAATTCGGCCGTTTCAACGGTGGCATCGTGAACCTCACGACGAAGTCCGGGACAAATCAATTTCATGGAACCGCATTCGAGTTCTTGCGCAATGAGGCGCTGAATGCTCGTAATCTCTTCGCGCCCGCGACGCCGTCGAATCCCGGAAAGCCACTGTTCCGGAGAAACCAGTTTGGTTTCGTTTTAGGCGGGCCCATCAAACGCGAACGCACGTTCTTCTTCACGGGATATCAAGGAAGCCGTCAGGCTGTCCAACGCGTTCGTACGTCGACCGTCCCTACGTCGCTCCAGCGGCAGGGTTTTTTCACGGAAGCAGTCGGGGGCGCTGTCCCCGGAATCTCTGTTCCTCGTGAACGAATGGATCTGGCCGCGCTAGCGCTCCTGCAGCGTTATCCGCTGCCTACCGCGAATGGAACAGCAAATAACTATCGGCGGATCGGAAAAGAAGTAGAGAACCAAGACCAGGGAGAGACTCGGATCGACCACACGATTGGCGTCATGGATTCAGTGTTTGTGCGATATGCGCTAGCACGCGATATCTCGGATCCCGTAGCGCCCCTACCCGATGGAAGTGGAAGCATGAGCAGCGGTGCCTTAGGTGATACGAAAACTGATGGTCAATCACTCGCAGCCAGTTATCTGCACGCCTTCACTCCATCGCTGTCCAACGAGTTTCGCTTTGGATACAGCCGAAGAACGGTCCACCGTCGGCCGCTGTCGGATATCCCGGCATTCGTGATCGACGGTTACCAGCAGCTTGGGCCGCCGCCGAATGCTCGATCCGACTCTCGCACTGATGTCACACATCTCGTGAATACCGTTTCCAAATGGCAAGGTGCACATTTCATCAAAGCTGGACTGGACTTCCGATGGGAGCGGCTCGACATCCTCCAGCCTCCGTCACCGCGAGGACTGTTTCGTTTTAGCGCGACTCAGACAGGCTTTTCCTTTGCGAGTTTCCTCCTCGGACAAGTTGATCGGTTTTCCATCGATGTGCAGGAAAAACCGATTCGTCCACGAGCGCTCGTTCAGGAATACTTTGTGCAAGACGACTGGAAAGCCGCGCGCCGGCTGACCGTGAACGCCGGGGTGCGGTACACGCTGAATTTCCCGTCAACGGAGGCGGACGATCAAGGCGCCGTTTTCGATCTCGCTTCTCAGCAATTGAGATATCTGGGACGTGATGGGTTCCCACGCTCATCGCGCGAATTACATAAATTGAACTTCGGTCCGCGTGTAGGCCTCGCCTACCGCGCAACGGAGAAGCTCGTGGTCCGCTCAGGATATGGTCTGGTGTGGATTGAACAGGCAGGAATCACGACACCGTTTACGAATCCGCAATTCCCTTTTATTCAAAGTCTGACGCAGCGGTCCTTAGACGGCATCACGCCCGCGTTCATCCTCTCCAGCGGGCCTTCTGTCTCTACTGTTCCACCGGCCGCCGATGCAGGTTTGGGACAAGGCGTGTTTACGGTTGATCGGAAGCTCGGGTCGGGATACGCGCAGCAGTGGAATCTGTCGATCCAACGGGAGATTCGCGCAAATGCACTGCTTGAAATCGCCTATGCCGGCTCAAAAATAACGCATGTCGGCATTCCCGATACAAATATCAACCAGCTCACTCTGGATCAGTTGCGCTTGGGCGCGCAGCTTCTCGAGCGCATTCCGAATCCGTTTTATGGAACGCTTCCGCCGTCGTCCTCACTGGCCGATCCAACCATCACTCGAGGCCAACTCCTAAAGCCGTTCCCCCGATTCACGGCAGTCACTTTCTTCCGCAACAACGTAGGCAATACGAACTACCACGCATTCCAAGCAAAATTCGAAAAACGGTTTTCCGGCCGCCTGTCGCTGCTTGCGAGCTACACACATTCCAAGCTCATTGACGAAGCATCGTCGGTATTCGATGCCGCCATACTCTCGGGACCCGTGGCGGATTCTCCCGTCGCCGATAGCTTTAACCGGCGACTCGAACGCGATGTATCAGCCGGCGATATTCCCAATGTGCTGGTCACGAGCGCCACGTATATGTTCCCAGGGCGCTGGGAACTCGCGGGCATCCTCACGCTGCAATCTGGACTTCCTTTGCCCGTGACACAAATTACAAACTTCAACGCCTTTGCCGGACTCGGCACGCAGCGTCCGAACCGTCTCCGCGATCCGAACCTTCCGGACAGCCAGCGCACGCTGACGCGCTACTTCGATACGGATGCATTTGCGGTTGCTCCACAATTCACGCTGGGCAACAGCTCACGCAACCCAGTTCGCGGGCCCGGTGTTCAGAATCTCGATCTTGCTGTGATTAAGCGAATGAAGTTCGGGGATAAGGTTGACGCGGAATTTCGTGGCGAGGTCTTCAACGTCACGAACACGCCGCCTTTGGGCAATCCTAATATAGTACTGGGGTCACCGGGATTTGGATCGATTAGCTCCGCCGGAGACCCACGTGTGGTGCAGCTCGCCGTCAAGTTGCATTGGTAAATTTAATTAGCATTACACCCTGAACAGGGTGCGAGGAATCCTCGACACTCTTTCAAGGAACTACTTTCGGGGAAGGCTAATCTGGCAACAACATACTTGAGTAACCACGCAGTTCACTCGATCGGATAATTTGAAATTGGACGAATCCTGCATCTCAAATCCGAAATCCGAAATCGCAAATTGGACTAGATGCGGAGTCCAATCTGATATTTCGGATTTCGGATTTGAGATGCAGGATTCGTCCAATTTCAAAATTCTTCGATCGACTGGTTAGCCAAGTATGTTATGCCCTCCTTCCTTGAGGCTGCGCGCTGTCGCGCTTGCGCTTCGCGAGCCTGGAGGGGACTCCGCGCTTGCCAACCTCCCCCCAGAAACTGGACGCTCGTCCGTCGCTCGCGCTCGCTAACCCCCGGCTTATTTCCTGACACGCCTCCGGGCGTGCGCGGGTCGCTGCCCGGCTGTAAGGGCTCTGAAACTTATGCGCAAGCCGCCGGCGTACCATGGCATACTCTGCGGATACGGAACCCGATGATTCAAAAGACACCACAATCCGTCGAGACTGCGCCCCAGGCAGGCAGGTGGTTGGGTCACCCGATCGGACTCTCGACACTGTTTTTCACCGAGATGTGGGAGCGCTTCTCCTACTACGGTATCCGGCCGCTGCTAGTGCTGTTCATGACGGCGGCGCTCGCCAACGGCGGTTTTGGATTCGAGCGCAGCCAGGCTGCCGCGATCGTCGGCATCTATGCAGCATGTGTGTACCTCGCGTCATTGCCGGGCGGCTGGATTGCCGACCGTTGGCTCGGGCTGCGTGCGGCGATCTGGTACGGCGGCATCCTGATCGCGTGCGGTCACTTGGCGATTGGGTTATCGGCGTTATTCGCGAAGCCGGCTTTCTTCATGGGGCTGGTGCTGATTGTGCTGGGGACCGGACTGCTGAAGCCGAATATCTCCGCCATCGTCGGTGAGCTTTATCCAGAGGGCGGCTCCCGCCGCGACGCCGGCTTCTCGATCTTCTACATGGGCATTAACATCGGCGCATTCCTCGCGCCCCTGATCACCGGGTTTCTGGGAGAGAAAGTGGGTTGGCATTATGGCTTTGGCGCGGCCGGCGTCGGCATGCTCTTTGGCTTGATCAATTTCCGTACGCGGCAGGTCCGTACGCTGGGAAAAATCGGACTGCAGCCGTCGGGCACGCCCGACGAGCAACGGATGGTCAAACGCATCGTTGCAGGAGCTGTCGGGGTACTAGCAGCTGTGATTATTGCCGCGATGCTGGGCCTGTTTTCGATCAATCCAGTCGCTATCGCTCAGCGGATGACCATTGTCATACTGTCGACGGCGCTGTGCTATTTCGCATACCTTTTCTTTCTTGCGCAGCTGACGCGCGATGAAAAGAAACGCGTCGCGGTTATTATCATCCTGTTCTTGTTTGCGACGATTTTCTGGTCCGCCTTCGAACAGGCCCCGACTTCGCTGAATCTCTTTGCCCGCGACTACACCGATCGCGTGATCTTTGGCTGGGAGATGCCCACGCTGTGGCTGCAGTCCGCAAATTCACTTTTCGTCATCACGCTTGCGCCTGTTTTCGCGGCTCTCTGGATCACCCTAGGAAAGCGAAGTCGCGACCTGTCCAGCCCCGCAAAATTTACGGCAGGACTGCTCTTTGCAGGAGTCGGATTCCTTCTCATGGTTCCCGCTTCTCATTTGGTGCTCGGCGGCGGAGGCAACATTCGTGTCTCGCCTTGGTGGCTCGTGGCCAGCTATTTTTTCCAAACCATGGGCGAGCTATCGCTTAGCCCCGTCGGGCTTAGTTCGATGACGAAGCTGGCGCCTCGTGCCTTCGTCGGTCAGATGATGGGCGTATGGTTTACCGCCTCCGCGCTCGGCAATCTGATCGCCGGCCTGGTTGGTGGACATGTGGATCCGTCGAAGCTCGCGCAAATGCCCCAACTGTTTCAGCAGACCTCACTTTCCCTCTTTGCCGCAGCGGGCATCTTGGCACTCCTGATTCTACCGATCCGCCGGATGATGCGGGACAGCACCATGGCCGGAGGACACTAACGGGATTGCTCCCTTCTTATGGAATTGTTGAAGCTGCGCGAGGCCGCTCAAATCCTCAATATCAGCTACCCCACGCTCAAGCAATGGATCTATCGGAAGAAGGTCCGGTCCATCAAAACCCCCGGTGGCCATCATCGAATTGCGCGGGCGGAGATCGACCGCCTTACCAAAACGCGACAGGCTAAGAGTGGGCTTGAATCCATCAGCGGAAGAAACAAATTGATGGGGATCATCGTGGACCTGAAGTCGGATGGGCTGTTAACGCAAGTCACGCTGGACGTTGGCGGCCAGTTTGTCACTTCGATCATCACGCGTCAGTCTTCGGAGGAGCTTGGACTCAGGAAAGGGATGCCGGCGTTTGCGCTGATCAAAGCTACGGAAGTGATGATTGCGACAGGAAAGAAGTAGTGGGAACGCAGTTCATTGTTTCCCTCTTACCAGCCATCGCGCCACAACCACACCCACAATCACCTCAACCCCATCAAGCACCGTGTACGTCGCGTGAAGCAGGCCGAATGTGCGAAGCCCCTCCGGAGGCGGAACGCGGGGAACAAAATCCAGCCCGCGGCCGACGGAGACAATGCGCGGCGTGACGAGTACCGTCAGAAACAGGACGATCCCGAGCATCGCGACAATTCCCCACTTCGCTTTGTCTCCGTCAGGCACTTTCACAACCAACCAGAGTGCCAGGATGCCGATTGCGAGCTGGGTGAAATCCCAACCCTGAAAGTAGAGCCGGTTCAATTCCGAAGACAGGTACCGGAGCAAATCGCGAGCTTGATCATAGCCAAGTTTCTCGATATCGGCCGCAAACGTAGCATTGGGCTTCGCGTTAAGGAGGCGGTCGATCGTGTAGAAATTTTGCGTTGCGACGATGGCCATGGTGACCGTTCCCATTAACCACACGCCCATGCAGAATATCGCCCAGGATCGGGCGGATTGAACTTGCAACTATCTCCTCCGAATGAGACCCTTCGCCGTGACGGAGAACCCTCCCGGCAGGGCCTGTTCGACTTTCGGCCGATAGCCTTTCACAGGCCAATCGTGGTCGGCAAAGATCTCCGCGATTTTGATTCGAATGCGCGGCCGATCCTCGGCTTCGAGGAACGCTTCGAGTAGCGGCTCGCGCACGTCCTCTCCGACTTCTGCGAGGGCCTCTATAGCGGCAATCCGCACATCGTCATCATCGTCGGATAAGAACTGTCTCAGCACCGCGGCGATCTCGGGCGTAACATGTCCGCGCATCGCACGGATCAAGTCCGCCTTGTGCTCTGGCGGCGTAAAGGCGCTCGCCGCAGCAACCTTTTCCAGCGCTCCGACGAGTTTCGGAACCAATTCCTCTCGCGGAAGAATTTCGGACAGCGCCTGGACTGGCCATTCGACCTGTTGATGCGTGCTAAGAAACCGAAGAATTGGCTCGACGGCGTCCCTGCCTTTCTCAACGAGCATCCGAACGACCATCCGCTTCTCTTCGATGTCTTGCGTAATATTCTTGCTGGAGATCGTGAATCGTTTCAGAAGAGCGTACAGCGCGTCGGGTGTTCCCCAGTCCGCAAGCTTCTCCGCCGCTTCGATCCGTGGCGCGTCCTCGCCCTGCGGTTCGGTGAGCCGCTTCACAACCTTCTCGATCTGTTTGGATGACGGTGCTTGGTTGCGTTTGAAAAAATCGAACATGAAAATCTTTTACATCTCAGATTTCAATTAATCCCCACCAGCGTAAACGGATCCACCCTTGCGCCTTGCACACGCATGCCCCAGTGCAGATGCGGACCCGTGACGCGCCCGGTCGCGCCGGCAAGACCGACGACTTGGCCGTTATTCACCATCTCGCCACGCTTAACGTTAATCCGCGATAGATGAGCGTACAACGAATAGATGCCCAGGCCGTGATCCAGAATCACCGTGTTGCCGGTGAAGAACAGACTCTTTGCCAATACGACTCGGCCGCGGTTTGTCGAGTGAATCGGCGTGCCGGTTGTCGCGCGAAGATCCGCGCCGGCATGCGGCGCGCGAGGCTCGCCGTTGAAGATCCGCCGATGACCGAAGTTCGTGCCCGTCCGGCCGGGGATCGGAATAGTGAATGCCTCATCCCACAGCATCTCCTTTGTGATGGTCGCGTAAATCGCCTCAGTCTCTTTGGATTCGCGATTCGCTCGCGCGAGATCTGTCTTGCTCAATTCAACGTACTTGTCGTCCACCTTGAGTTCCGTGGTCGGATATTTCTTCTCGACGACTTTGATGACTGCATCTCGCTTCTCCACACGGCCGTCTTCCATCGTGAACACAACATCAATCTTGTGTTCACCGGGCTTCGTGTCCAGATCCACGCCGAGAATTGAGCTCCACGCATCATTGATACGAAACCCCGGAATCTTTTTGTTGTTCCAGACAATCTCCACCGATTTCACCCCCGGCTCATGCGGAAATGCGAGTTGGACGGCGCTACCCTGGTTAGCGCTGAAGACAACCGCGACTAGGAATAAACCAATCATTCAATCCTCGAAATTAGATA
>QHXA01000054.1 GCA_003222755.1 Acidobacteriota bacterium | reverse complement strand
TATCTTCTCCGCCTCGTTCTCCAGAAAGCCTAGCGCCTGATCGAGTGGGACCTGCGGCGGGATCACACCTTGAATTCGCACAGCATTCAGCTGCTGAAATTTCCTCAGCTCCCGCGGCTCGGCGGTCGTGCGCAGAGTGGCGAATGTCGCGAGCGGCACAAGCCGATTATCGGCTCCCGTGATGTACATCCCCGAGAGCTGATCCGCCGTTAACCGCTCCGTGCGTTTCACCTGAGGAATGACTTTGTAGCTGCGGCCCTGAATGCTGAACCGGTTGACGTAATTTCCGCCGACCAGGGTTGAAAGGTCCTGTCCGGCTTGACGGAGATCGACACCCTGAGATCGAAGCTTATCCCGATCGAAAACAACTTCGGCTTGCGGCTGATCGAACTTGAGATCGGAGTCGGCGAAGATGAACAGGCCACTTGCGAACGCCTTCTGCACGAGTTGTTGCCCGATTTCCAGAAGCTGCTGAGGCTCTCCCGGAGAGGCAATCACGAGGTCGACTGGAAAATCTCCGCCGCCGGGCAGCGGTGCCGGCGTTCGCGGGATCGCGCGGATGCCCGGAATCGTGGAGAGCGGCCTCATCACTTCAAGCAGGAGCTGTTCTGTGGTCTTGGTCCGCTGACTCCAGGGCTTGGTGACCATGCCGCCGAAACCGCCGTTCGGAAATGTGAGCTGAAAGATACTCGCGGTCTCGGGGAACGATCGATACACCTCATGAACCTGTTCGGTGAACAGCCTGGTTTGATCGATCGTGGAATTCGGAGCTGCCTGAATATACGAGAACACCACACCCTGATCTTCAGCAGGAGCCAGTTCTCGCTGAGAGAAGATGTAGAACGGTATCGTCAGGCCTGCGACAATCACCCAGAGGACAATAACCACGGGGCCGTATCGGAGAGTGCCGGCCAATATACGAGCGTAAATGCGGCGCACGCCATCGAAGCGGCGGTTGATCCAGCCGGCGAAGCCGCGTTCGGTATCTCCCGCGCGCAGCAGCCTGGAACCCATCATTGGCGAGAGCGTCAATGCGACCACGCCGGAAACGATGACGGCGCCGGCGAGCGTGAACGCGAATTCCCGGAACAGCGCGCCTGTGAGTCCGCCCTGGATGCCTACCGGCGCATACACTGCGGCCAGCGTGATCGTCATGGCAATAATCGGGCCGACGAGCTCGCGCGCAGCGTCGATCGCCGCGCGGAACGCGGACTTGCCGTTATGAAGGTGCCGCTCCACGTTTTCCACCATCACGATCGCGTCATCAACAACCAGACCGACCGAGAGCACGATCGCGAGCAGCGTAAGCAGGTTGATGGTGAATCCTGCCACGAGCATCAGGAACACCGCGCCAACGAGCGAAATGGGAATCGCAACGATGGGGATGATCACGGCGCGCACAGAGCCTAGGAAAAGGAAGATGACCACGATAACGATGAGGAGCGTTTCGGTCAGAGTCCTGAGAACCTCGTTAATGGCGTCCTGGATGTATTCGGTCGAATCGTAAGGAATGCCGACCTTCATCCCCGGCGGTACCTGAGCCTCGATCTCCGGCATCGCCTTGCGAACCTCACGGATCACGTCGAGCGAGTTCGCGGTAGGCAGCACCCACACTCCCATAAAGGTTGCGGTCTCGCCATTGAAACGAACGTCCTGCTCGTAGTTCTCGGCGCCGAGAACGACATCCGCAATCTCGCCTAGCCGGACGATGACGCCGCCCTTTTCCTTCACGACGAGCTGACGAAATTCTTCCGGCGTGCGCAGATCCGTGTTAGCGACGAGGTTCACCGTCACCATGGAACCTTTTGTTGTGCCGAGCGCGGATAGATAGTTGTTGCGCGCTAGAGCGTCTCGCACCGCGGAAGGCGCGATACCAAGCGCCGCCATCTTGTCAGGCTTCAGCCATATCCGCATGGCGAACGTTCGGTTGCCGAGGATGTCGGCTCGCTGGACGCCGCTGATCGCGCTGAGCTTTGGCTGAACAACGCGCATCAGGTAATCGGTAATCTGATTTTGATCGAGTTCGGCAGATGAGAAACTGAGGTAGATCGCCGCGAACTGATTGTCGGCGGTTTCTAGTTCGATGATCGGCGCTTCAGCCTCAGGCGGAAGATCGTTGCGAACCTGCGCCACCTTCGATTGAATCTGCGTGAGGGCAGCGTTGGTGTCGTAATTGAGTCTGAGATGCACCGTGATTGTGCTGAGTCCCTGCGCACTGGAAGATTCGACGTAATCGATACCATCGGCGCTGGCGATAACGCGCTCGAGCGGCGTCGTAATGAATCCGCGCACGAGGTCTGCGTTCGCACCCACATACACCGTTGAAACGCGAACGATCGCGATATCACTGCGCGGATATTGCCGGACACTGAGCGAACGTATGGATTGCAGACCTGCGATAAGGATGACCAGACTGACAACGATTGCCAGAACCGGCCGCCTGACGAAGACATCCGTAATGCGCATCTTAACTGTCCTCCGGCTTCGGCGCCGGCTTATTGCCTGGCTGAACTTTGTTATTGACGACAACGGCCGCGCCATTCCGAAGCTTGAACACGCCCGAACTGACAATCTCTTCACCGGAATTTAGTCCTGATAGGACAGCGATCTGATCGCCGCGCGATGGGCCAAGCTTGACAAACTGCTGGCGGACGCCGCGGTAGGACTGCCCATCCGGATTCTTGAGATCTGTGACGACGAACACCGAATCGCCATATGGCGCGTAGCTGATCGCAGATGCCGGTAGCGTCACGACTGGCCGGCTCGCGCCCAACATGACCTCCACTTGAGCGAACATCCCGGGCCGCAGCGCGCCTTTGGGATTGGCGAGGGTCGCCTGAATCTGAACGTTTCGAGTGGCCTCATCGACGACCGCGTTAATCGCCGTCACTCGCCCCGTGAACGCGGCGCCCGCCAAATCTCCGATCGTGATACGGACGTTGCGTCCGATGATCACCTCGGCGGTCTCCTGTTGAGGCACACTGAAATTGACATAGATTGGATCGAGGGATTGCAATGGGACAACGGCATCGCCGCCGGAAAGGTACTGCCCCAAGTTGACTTGGCGGATGCCCAAGATTCCTGAAAACGGCGCCTTGATTGTTTTACGGGCGATCGTGGCGCGAATTTCTTCGACCTTTGCTTCCGTTTGCTTCTGCCCGGCCGCGGCGGCATCATAATCCGCGCGAGTGATCGCGCCTTGGTTTACCAGATCCTGCAGGCGATCGAAATTAAGACGGGCAAGCTCCCATGCGGCCTCAGCAGAAGCCAATTGGGCTTGCTCCTGCCGTGTATCGAGTTGCACGAGCAAGTCGCCTTCACGAACCGCCGCGCCGGATTCAAAGGTAATGCGCTCGACAATCCCCGGGAGATCCGCACTCACCGTGACGCCCTGCACCGCCGTGATCGTGCCAATTGCACTAAGCGTCATTGGCCACTTCTCCTTCTGCGCGACTGTGGTCGTGACGGCTTCAGGAGGTGCCTGGAAAGACGCGGCATGCGCAAGCGCCTCCTGAATTTGCCGGTATTTGAAGAAGCCAAGACCACTGATTAATCCGGCCGTGACAGTGAGCATCAGAATCATCCGTTTCAACATAAGCTCGCTTACGTGTCCTCCCTGCGAGTCCAAATGCAACGGATGTTCCAGCCTTCAAAGTGCTGAATTCAGGGGACAATGCAAGAATCAGGATTGGGATTTCGCGAACCCGTTCGCGAAATCGCGAACGATTCACTGACATGAGGGTTGGATTACTTTTTGGAAGATTCCGAATGGGAGGAACCGCAGCGGCCTTCTTGCTCAATCCAGCGGGTTACATAGGACGGGATGTTTTCGATCGCAACATTCCTGGATTTCGCGCCGCAAAGAAACACCATCGCCTCGCGATCCACAAAACTGACGTTCGACAGGTCTAGCGCGACTTCGGTGTTTTCCGTGGACAGAGCTTTTTCCAGTTCGGCGACATACTCACCGGTGAATTGCCCGCACAAGTGAACCCTGAGGGACTTGGGGCTTTCTCGAATTGTCGTAATCTTCAGCACGATGTGTTTGCTCCCATAAACTCGCTGGGCACGTCGGGTGCCATCATACATCAGTTAGTTGATGGCTGCGCGCTATCGCGCTTGCATTCGCTCCGCTCATCGAAACTGGTGTTTATTGATCTTCAGCGCCCGAATTCTTGACTCCAGGGTTGATGCCGGCACGCCGAGGCGCGCCGCCGCGCCCTCTGGTCCGGAGATACGTCCTCGCGTCTCGCGAAGAACGGCTTCTATTTCCGCCTTCTGCTCGTCGCCAGAGGAGCCGGATTCAGGACGGCGCGGCGCCGTTTTCTCGGAGCCGCGCGACAGCGTGTCGGGATCTAATCGAAAGACTTCGCCTTCCGTCAGAATCACGCCGCGCTCGATGACGTTTTGCAGCTCGCGAATATTGCCGGGCCACGAATACTGCTGCATCGCGTCGAGCGTACGCTTCTCGATCTGACGAATACGTTTTCCCATGCGACTTGACAGCCGTGCGGCGAAATAATCGACGAGAATCGGAATATCGTCGGACCGATCACGGAGAGCGGGAACGTGGATTGGAAAAACGTTCAGCCTATAATAGAGGTCCATTCGAAATCGCCCATCGGCGACTTCGCGTTCGAGATCTCTGTTCGTCGCGGCAATGACACGTACATCGGTCTGGATCGTCCTATTTCCGCCAACCCGCTCGAATTCCTTCTCCTGTAGCACCCTTAAGAATGCGATCTGCAGCTCCGGAGGCAACTCACCGATTTCATCGAGGAAGATCGTTCCACCGTTGGCGGCCTCGAAGCGTCCGATCCGCTGCTGTAGGGCTCCTGTGAAGGCGCCTTTCTCGTGTCCAAACAGTTCGCTTGCGATCAACTCCGACGGCAGGGCGGCGCAATTTACTTTAACCAACGCGCGTCCGGAACGCGGCGAACGGCGATGGATGGCGTGAGCGACCAACTCTTTTCCGGTTCCGGTTTCTCCAGTGACGAGAACCGTCGAATCGGTTTGCGCAACCTTATCGATGGCGGCCAGTACTCTTTGAAGCGAAGTCGATGATCCTATGATCTCCTCATAGATAGACCGCTGAACGATTTCGTCCTGAAGCAGCCGATTCTCGATCTGTAGTTGTTCCTTTAGCGCATTGATTTCCTCATAAGCCAGGGCATTGGCAACGGCAATTGAAACCAGTTCCGAAACGTCCTGCAGCAACTGCACTTCGTCGTCGGTATAGTTCCGCTTCTCCTTCGAGAGAAATTCCACGATGCCGATCAATTTGCCGTGCTTCATCAGGGGCAATCCGATGTAGCTTTTGATTCCATACCTCAGGAGATCTTCGTCACAGGCGAATCTTCGTTGAGACTCCACGTCTCTGCATACGTAAGGCTGACGTGACGTGATGATCGCGCTGATGTGATGTTGGCTGACAGGTTTCCGTGTTTTTGACGGCTCAATATTCAGGTCAGACGCCCTTCGCGCCAGGATGCTCTGGACAGACTCGCCCGCTCTTCGAGGCATACCTTCAATATGGAGAGATTGCAGTTTGACATGATCTCCATCGAGTACCCCGATGCCGATCGCATCGAAGCGAGCCACAGGTTTCAAGGTCGTGATCAAAGCCCCAAGCACATCCGATAAATCCAGGTGAGCACTGATTGCCTTTGCGACTTCAAGGATTACCGGCGGGGTCGCCTCATTAGTGCGCTTGCTAAGCGTGGCGGAACTCATATGCGAAGGGTAACACGGGCGGTGCCGCGATGCTCACGGCGCACAGGGAAAATCTTCTCCGCTCGTCGTTGGTTCCTACTTAGCGCGGTCGCAACCCCAACAAAAAAGTAGTCCATTTTTCATGGTAGAGAGTTTGCAGCGGGGAGGACAGAGGCGCAGTGTGTGTCGGGATTTGCTATGCCAGGAGCGTTTTTCGAATGGTTCGGCGAGATTGGCTTTTTCTGTGGCCGCGTTTTTCGGGCGGCGGTTACTCCCCCATATGAAATTCGCGAACTGATTCGCCAACTGGATGAAATCGGATCGAAGTCTGCCTTTCTGGTCCTCTTGGCCGGTGCGGCCATTGGAGTGGTTTTGTCGCTGGAGACGCGGAACAGCCTTATTCGATTTGGCGCCAAGTCGTCGCTTCCCGCGATCATCATGATTTCGATCGTCACCGAAAGCGGCCCGATCATTACCGGGCTTGTCGTCAGCGGCCGAGTCGGCGCGGGCATCGGAGCCGCGCTGGGCTCGATGAGGGTCACGGATCAAATCGACGCGATGGAAGTCTCCGGCGTCAATCCCTACAGGTACCTGGCATCAACCCGCATTTTGGCATGTGCTTTGATGCTTCCGTTGCTCACGCTGGCAGCTGATTTCAGCGGCGTCGTCATGGGCTGGGTCGCCAATACGATCGCGGAGCCGATGTCATTCCGATTGTTTTTGGAAACTGGACTGAAGCACATGACCTTCAATGACTTTCTTCCGCCGACGTTTAAGACAGTGGTGTTCGGTTTGATCATTGGCGTGATCTCGTGCTTTCAGGGGATGCGCGTGCGCGGCGGAACAGAAGGAGTTGGCCGCGCCGCGACCAGTTCTGTGGTGCTTTCTTCACTTTTCATCATTCTTGCGGATGTCGTACTTGTGCGATTCATCATCGTGTTCTTTCCATAGGAGGTCGAATGCAAAAAGATGCCGGCCCAGCAATCATCGTGAAGAACCTCCATAAAAGTTTCGGCCGGCAGACTGTCTTGAATGGAATT
>QHXA01000023.1 GCA_003222755.1 Acidobacteriota bacterium | reverse complement strand
CATTGCGGACCGGCATCGACTGCGTCTTGTCTTCCAGGATTTCGATGCGCACGCCGTCCGGCGTCTCGACGAAGGCTTGGTCCAGCCGATTGTTGTTGCCTGGGAGCACCGTCACTCCCGCGGCCTTCCACTGGGCGACCCGCGCCTGGACGTCGTTGACGATGAAGCCGACGTGGTTCACCACCGAACCCTGGGTGCCGAGACTTCCTTTCTCAGTTCCGAGATTCAAATTGATATAGACGCCGGGGAACATGATCAGCGGGTTTCCGCCGGGCATGAACAACTTGCCGCCCATGGCAAGAAAGAGTTTCTTGTTCGCTTCAACATCCTTCGAGGCGATGTGCCAGTGACCCATGGTCACCCCGGTCTGGTTGAACGGGGCCGGTTGCGCGACCGCGGTGCCTGCGATCAGCGTCGAAGCGAACAATAAACCTACGAACACATTTGTCTTCACGGATGCCTCCCGATTGAACTGGATTTCGAGTTGCTTGGCGATGCGTGGAACGCTATCAGCCCGCAGTCAAAATGTCACGCGCCTTCGGTGCTAAAAGAGGGGAAGATCATCGAGCTTAGCCGCGAACTAACCATTGCCTTCAATGTATGATGGCGCACCATGAAACTGATGGAGCCACTGACGGAGCGCGGCGCGCTGGAACTCTATTACTACATGCAGCTCAATCGCACTCTCGAAAACCGCCTGATCGCGCTTTATCGGCAATCTGTCATCACGGCGACTGTGTTTACGAGTCGGGGCCAGGAGGCGATATCCGTCGGCAGTGCCTACGCGCTCCGGCCGGAAGACTACGTCAGTCCTCTCACGCGCAACATCGGAACCATGCTCGTTCGCGGCGTCCGACCGCGGGACATCTTCACGCAATACATGGGCAAGGCAACCAGCCCGACCGGAGGCAAAGAGCGCATTCACTATTTTGGGGATCTCAGCAAGGGCATTGTTGCCTCGCTCAGCGTACTGGGTGACATGGTTCCAGTGATGGCCGGGGTTGCGCTTGCTACGAAGATTAAACAGAAGACATCGGTCTCGCTGGCATATCTTGGCGAGGGTGCAGTCAGTAGGGGCGATTTTCACGAGGGAATGAATCTGGCGTCGGTCCTCCAACTGCCTTTTGTCCTCATCATCGAAAACAATCAGTATGCCTACTCCACGCCTGCGCGCAAACAGGCCGCAATTCCCGATTTTGCTTTGAGGGCCAGAGCGTACGGCATTCCCGCCGATATCGTGGACGGCAACGATATATTGGCCGTCTATCGCGCAACGCTGGAGGCCTTCGCTCGTGCCCGATCGGGACTTGGACCCTCGATCATCGAAGCAAGAACCATGAGGATGCATGGCCATTCCGACGGCGACACTTCCTGGTACGTGCCCAGGGAGGAGCTTGAAAAGTGGCAGCGGCGCGACCCGATCGAGTCGTTCGAAAACCAGCTTCGCGAGCAGGCATGGCTTGACGACAAAACGATTGCGGATATCGAATCCCGAATCAAGCAGGAGCTCGAATCCGATCTGCAATTTGCTCTCGACAGTCCGTTCCCCGAGCCCGAGCGCGCGCTAGAAGGCGTTTATGCGACCGACGGTGAGTAATTGCTAATTCGGGGTCAGACGTCTAAATCACCTAAATTAAATTTGCGCAGAAGGACGATCCGACTGTAGGGGCCGTCTATGACCGCCCGCTGGAGTTTGGCACTTTGCGCACGCCGGAGGCGTGTCAGGAAATGAGCCGGGGGTTAAGCGAGCGGAAGCGCGCGCAACCCCCGGTTGCATGAAACCAAAGACAGGCGCACTCTGGAAAGGGTGCGAGGATTCCTCGCACCCCGTTGGGGCGCGGACGTCCTTGGTTTCAAAGAACCGGGGGTTGCGCTCGCTTCCGCTCGCTTAACCCCCGGCTAATTTACCTGCACGCCTCCGGCGTGCGGCGGCGACTTTAAGTTCAACCTAAAGCTGCATTGTACGGATGCGGTGGTTTTCGCTGTCGCCAATGTAAAGCGTACGGCCTTGGATAAATACGCCGTGCGGTCTTGCCAGTTTGCACTGGAGCGGATCGCCGTTAGGGCCGTCCCCGCGTTGGCCGGTACCGATTACAGTCGAGATTGTTCCATTCCGAAGATCGATTCGGCGAACGACGTGGCTTTCTGTGTCGGATATGTAAAGGGTACCCTCTGCGGAATACGCGATTCCTTTGGGGCCATTTAATTTTGCGGACACCGCTGGGCCACCGTCGCCGGAGTACCCCATTTCACCTGTCCCTGCCAGCAGCTTGAGTTGGCGCCTGCCGACATTGAGGTCGAACACTTTGTTGCCTTCACGCAAGACGAGATACATTCTGCCGTCGGGCATAATCTCGATGGAGCGTGGTCCCGCCAGCGGAGTACCATCCAGCGAAGCTTCGTTTGGCGTATTTTCGCGCTCGCCGGTACCGGCGAATGTCGTAATGGTCCCAGTCTTAGCATCGATCTTGCGGACACGATGGTTCATGATGTCGCAAATGTAAACGTTGTCTGCCCGGTCGAGCGCGATGCTGTGCGGCTGCGCAAGTTGCGCCCTATTCGCGGGTCCGCCATCTCCACTGAAACCGCGCACGCCGGTTCCTGCAGCTGTTGAAATCGTTTTCGACTTCATGTCGATGAAACGAACAACATGATTGTCGCGTTCGGCGACGTAGATGTTTCCCTTACTGTCGAAACGCAATTCATGGGGAGTATTGAGCTGTGCGGCCGCTGCCGGTCCACCGTCACCGGAATATCCCTTCGTGCCGGTGCCTGCGATCACCGAAATTTTCTTGCTTCGCAAATTCAGCCGGAGGAGGCGATGACTTCCGTACTCTACCCAATAGAGCGCACCATCCGGTCCGATGACCAGCCCAAAAGGATTGTTGAGCGTCGCATGATCGGCAACCTCGCCATTGGCAGCCAGGCCCTCGACGCCTGTTCCGGCCAATGTCGTAATTCGACCAGGCGATGTCTTTGGCCGGAAAAACGGTGCGGCGACAGCTGCGGCCGCAAACGCCAGAAAATTTCGGCGAGTCTGATGGTTTTTCATAGAGGAGCTATTTTATATGCCACAAAGAGGCACAAAAACCACAAAACGCACGATCAGCCGAACATGCGTGCGGACCGGCAGATCTGTATTCAGCAATGGAGCGTGCACCCATCTTGGCGTAAGATCTGGCCCATGAATAGGCGCCTACGTTTCGTGATTGCTCTGACCGCTGTCCTTTGCGGTCCCATTGTCGCACTTCCACAGTCGCGTCCGGTTGTTGGCCGGTCTGTGGTCTCCACGCAGCTCGGCATTGTTGCGGCGAGTCATCCTCTGGCAGCGCGCGCCGGCGTTGAGATGCTCGAGCGTGGCGGGAATGCTGTCGATGCGGCGATCGCGGCCAATGCAACGATGGGTCTCATGGAGCCGGCGATGAACGGCATCGGGGGCGATCTCTTCGTCATTTATTACGAGGCGAAGACAGGCAAGATCTACGGCCTCAATTCCGGTGGATGGGCTCCGACGGGACTAACGCCGGAATTCCTCAGATCCAAAGACCAGACGCGAATGCCCGCAAGCGGGATCTATTCGGTCACGGTGCCCGGTGCTATCGCAGGCTGGGACGCACTGCGCAGCCGCTTCGGGACAAAGCCATTTTCCGAACTCCTGGCGCCGGCGATTTATTACGCCGACAACGGATTTCCGGTTAGCGAGATCGTCGCCCAAGGTTGGGGATCGACGGGCTCCCTGAATAAATTCTCGATGCATCCGAACACGGCAAAGACTTACCTGATTAACGGCCACGCGCCGAAGACAGGCGAGATCTTCCGCAACCCCGACCTGGCGAAATCATTGCGACTGATCGCCGATGAAGGACGCGATGGGTTCTACAAAGGACCGACGGCTCAAGCAATCCTCCAAATTTCGAGAGAACTCGGGGGCACGATGACCGCTGCCGACCTGACGGAATACAAGCCGGAGTGGGTCACCCCGATCAGCACGACTTATCGTGGATGGACGGTCACGGAATTGCCTCCGAACACCACCGGCATTGCCGCACTCATGATGCTTAACATCATGGAGCAGTACCCACTGGGAGAATGGGGATTCCATAGCACGAAATCGCTTCATGTCATGATCGAAGCGAAGAAACTGGCGTATGCCGATCTCATCCGTTACATTGGCGACCCAACTTTTTCGAAACTCCCGGTTGACGCGCTCCTGGCCAAATCGCACGGCGCGCAACGTTCAAAGCTCATCGACATGAACAAGGCCGCCTGCAACGTCGAGCCGGCGCATCTGGAGGGATACACCAACTCCGACGGCCAGGACACGATTTACCTGAGCGCGATCGACAAAGATGGCAACATCGTCTCGCTGATCCAGAGCAATTATTCCGACTTCGGGTCGGGCGTTGTCGCGCCTGGAACCGGCTTCGTCCTTCACAACCGCGGCGCGCTGTTTACGCTGGAGCCGAATCATCCGAACACGCTGGCGCCGCGAAAGCGGCCCTTACATACGATCATCCCCGCATTCATGGAGAAGAACGGTGTAAGGATTGGTTTCGGGATCATGGGTGGATTCAATCAACCTCAGGCTCATGCGCAGTTCGTCGCGAACATCGCGGACTATGGATTCAACATTCAGGAAGCACTCGAGGGCGGACGATTCACGAAAGGCACATTTCAGGGCTGTGACGTCAACATTGAGCCTCTGATTCCCGATCACGTTCGCCGTGAGCTTACGGCACTCGGGCATCAGCTCAATGTGACGCCTCCTCGCAGCGGGACGTTTGGTTGGGGCCAGGCCGTCATGAGTGATCCGGCGGGTGTTCATTATGGCGCGTCGGAGCCCCGTCACGATGGCGCGGCAATCCCGCAGTTCCCGGCGCTCTTTACTCCACAAAAATGAGAAATCGTTGCATCTCGTTAGCCCTTGGGTTGCTCATAACGCGCATGCTGGCCGCCCAGCAGAGCTTTGTTCCGGAAGAAGCAACGATTCGCGGGACTCATGCGGCTTTGGCGTCGGGTCAGGTCACGTGCGTTCAAATTGTGCGCGCATATTTAGATCGCAATGGAGTCTTGTCGAACAGCACCGGTTTTCCTACGATTGCGTTTCCTGGAGGCTTCTCCGCGTCCACCAGGCCGCGCCCGTAGGCGTTCCGGTAGGTATTGAATTGTTGGGTCCCGACTGGAGTGAGCCCGTCCTTATCAAGCTCGCTTACGCTTTCGAGCAGTTTGCCAAAATCCGAAAGCCCCCCGCGAGCACGCCGCCGCTCAGTCGTTGATCAACCGGAGGGATACATGACACGCGCCCGTTTGGCTTTGGTTCTAACTATTTCTGTGGTCACAATTCAATTGGCTGCGCAAGGACATGGAGATGGATATTTCCCGCCGCGCGAGGACTGGGCGAGGCGAAATCCTGCAGACGTTGGGATGGATGCGGCAAAGTTGAACGAAGCCGTCGAATTCATGAAGGCCCATGAAACCACGTCGCCGGCTCGAGACTTTTCGGATCAGGAAATCGTTTTTGGAAAGCTTCTCGGATCAATTCCCACCGAGCGAGCGGCCACGAATGGCGTGATCATTCGGCATGGATACATCGTCGCCGAGTTCGGCGACACTCAGCGGCCAGATCCGACATACAGCGTGGCGAAGAGCATGCTCTCGACTGTAGCAGGCATCGCGCTGGATCGCGGTTTGATTCCGAGCGTCGACGATCCTGTCGTGAAGCTCATCAAAGATGGTGGTTACGATACACCGCACAACCGGCTCATCACGTGGCGGAATCACCTTCAGCAGGAGTCGGAATGGGAAGGCGAAATGTTTGGTAAGAACGCGAACTTTCTTGGGACAGAGGCCTTCGGGCGAGGCGAAATGAAACCTCGGGCTATCCAGGAGCCCGGCGCGTTTTACGAATACAACGACGTCCGCATCAATCGGTTTGCGCTGTCGCTCTTGAAAGTCTTCAAGAAACCGATTCCTGAAGTTTTCCGCGATGAAGTGATGAATCCCATTGGCGCATCGACCACGTGGAAGTGGGTGCCGTACGCGATTAGCTATGTGAATATCGACGGTAAACGGATGGCGTCGGTCAGCGGCGGTACGCGTTGGGGCGGCGGCGTCTGGATCAACACTCTCGATATGGCGCGGTTTGGTTTGCTCTGGTTGCACGGCGGGAAGTGGGGCGATCGTCAGATTGTTTCGCCGTCGTATGTGAAGATGGCGACCACGCCGAGCGCCCACGGTCCGGATTACGGATTCCTATGGTGGCTCAATACCAAGCAGAGCCTATGGCCCGGATCTCCAACAAATGCATTCTCCGCCCGCGGCAACGGCGGGAACATCATCTTCATCGATCCCAGTCATGACCTGGTGGTGGTCTGGCGTTGGAGCGCCCAGTCGGGCGAGGGCTTCAGGAAGGTGGTTGCCGCAATCACGAGTTGAGAGTTTTGGACGGATCGGTCTGCACGAGCGTCGGTTGGTGAAGTCCTCAGATCAAGATTGGACCTGGC
>QHXA01000022.1:8729-10485 GCA_003222755.1 Acidobacteriota bacterium | reverse complement strand
TCGCTTTGCAGGGCTTCCGGACTCACGTCCAGACCGGGATCGTGCTGAGTGTGAACAGCAATCCAGTCATCAATGTCACGCTCGAACTCGGTGCGGTCGGCGATCAGATCGATGTTTTGGCCGACGCAACAATGGTGGAGACAAGACGCACGGGCATTGGCCAGGTGATGGACAGCCAACGCGTGCTGGAGCTTCCGCTCAACGGACGCCAGGTCACCGAACTGATCTTCCTCGCTGGAATGACGAATCCGCAGACCTCGTCCAACCAGAACCTCGAGACGGGTGGAGCACGGAATTATCCCACCTTTGTTTTTTCCATCGGCGGCGGGTTGCCGACTGGAACGAACTACGTACTCGACGGCGGGACTCACAATGATCCCTTCAACAACCTGAACCTGCCTCTGCCATTTCCCGATGCTCTGGCAGAGTTTAAAGTGGAGTCCAGCGGCCTCTCGGCTCAAAACGGCCACCATTCCGGTGGTCAGGTCAACCTGGTGACGAAGTCGGGCACGAACCAATTCCATGGCGACCTGTTTGAATTCGTGCGAAACGGAGTTCTCAACGCTCGCAACGCAAGCGCTCTGAGCCGTGACGAGTTGAAACGCAATCAATTTGGCGGCGTCATTGGTGGACCGGTCGTCCGGAACAAGACCTTTTTCTTCGGCGGCTACCAAGGTACAACTCAGCGCTCCGCGCCGACCACCTCGAGAGGATTTGTACCAACGGCCCAGATGCTGGCCGGCGACTTTACAACCGTTACATCGATGGCGTGCCGCACCACTCCCGTCACGCTCGCGGCGTCTCAAGGATTCGTCAACAACAGGATCGACCCATCGCTGTTCGCGCCACAGTCATTGGCTTTGGTGAAACGCCTGCCGGCGACAACAGATCCGTGCGGTGAAGTCCGTTTCGGTTCAAGGAACATCAGCGATGAACATCTTTTTCTGGGAAGAGTGGATCATCAATTAAGCGACAAACAGTCCTTGTTTGCACGATATTGGTATGCGCGCAATGACCAGCCAACGGACTATGACGGCAAGAACCCGATGTCACTCAGCAACGGTCTTCAGGTGAATCGGGTCCATTCGATGGTTCTGGGCCACACCTATTTGCTGTCCTCGCTCACGAGCAGCTTCCGTGCAACGTTGAATCGCACGAAGATCGAGAAGCATGACGTTGAGACTTTCGATTGGTCGGATCTCGGAGTCAACGTGTACGTCCCGATACCGAAGCTGATGCTCATCAGTGTTGCCGGAGGATTCAGCATTGGCGGGACGCCAACGCTTCCCGGTAAATACAACACGACCTCCTTCCAGTTTGCTGAGGATATCGGCATTGTGCGAGGCGTGCACCAGATCGGATTCGG
The DNA here is from genome assembly GCA_003222755.1 of Acidobacteriota bacterium. Classification (GTDB taxonomy): domain Bacteria; phylum Acidobacteriota; class Terriglobia; order 20CM-2-55-15; family 20CM-2-55-15; genus 20CM-2-55-15. Next base: position 9,119 of record QHXA01000022.1, on the reverse strand, counting down.
AGCGGAGTTTGTAAATCAACAGTTCAACAGCATCTCGAATATGGGTGCGACCGGCACGTTCACCTTTGGCGGTCAGATAACGGGGATGGGCCTCGCCGACTTTTTGTTGGGAAAATCCACTGCGTTCTCGCAGGGAAATCCCCGAGTGAACTACAACCGGTCCAACTATACGGCGGCCTACATACAGGACTCCTGGAGGGCTGCTCGAGCGCTCATGATCAATGCGGGCGTGCGATGGGAGCCGTACTTCCCCATCTATAGCAAGAGGCGCCAGGTCACGCATTTCGATCGCGAACTGTTCGCGCAGGGTGTTCGCAGCCGTGTATATACGAAAGCGCCCGTCGGCCTTCTATTTCCGGGCGATCCGGGAATGCCGGGCCGCTCGATGGG
>QHXA01000022.1:8143-8699 GCA_003222755.1 Acidobacteriota bacterium | reverse complement strand
GTGGGTCTGGCATGGGATCCAACAGGGCGCGGCGTCATGACTGTGCGGGCAGCTTACGGACTTTTTTATGACCAGCCGCACTTGTGGTTGCCATGGGGATTCTCGCAGAGTCCGCCTTTTGGTAGCACGGTGAATCTGACTACTACAAGTTTTGCCGATCCCTGGCAAAACTATCCGGGAGGCAACCCGTTCCCATTTACGCCGACGGCCGAGACACCGTTCCCGCTTCAAAGTCAGTTTCTCACTTATCCACTGCACCCTAAGCACGTCTACAGCAATCAGTGGAACCTAAGCGTCCAGCGAGCGATCGGAACTGAGTGGATGGTGTCGGCCAACTATGTTGGCAACAATATTATCCACATGACGACGTCCGATCTGCTCAACCCGGGCGTCTACATTCCAGGCAACTCGACGCTGGGAAACCTCCCGCAACGGCGCGCCTTGTATCTGCAAAATCCCCAAGAAGGGCAGTACTACGGCAAGATCGATGGCCTGAAGGATGACGGGACGTCCACGTATCACGCACTGTTGCTTTCCGTCCAGCGCCGGCGAAGTA
>QHXA01000022.1:1256-8129 GCA_003222755.1 Acidobacteriota bacterium | reverse complement strand
GCACTGCATCGCAGATTATCTCGATTCGTTCGTCGGAGGTCCCGCAGGCCGGAGCTATATGTTGCCCGGCAATCGGCGATTGGATCGCGCGAATTGCGGCTCTGACCGGCGGCACTCCTTCAATGCTTCGACTGTCTGGGCGACCCCAAGGGTTTCGAACCGAGTGCTGAAGATCGTGGCTGGTGGCTGGCAGCTGTCGGGCATCGTCAGGCTTACAACCGGTACCTGGCTCACGCCCGTGACTGGTCTCGATAACGCACTCACAGGCCAGCAAGACCAGCGACCCAATCAAGTGCGGGCCAACGTCTACGACCGTCAGAAGAACAATGATGTCTGGATCAATCCGGCCGCCTACACACAACCTGCGACTGGAACGTACGGGAATGCGGGCAGGCTGAGCATTCTCGGTCCAGGAAGTATCCGGATCGACATGGGGCTTTCCCGAACATTTCAGGTCCGGGAGAATCAAAGCGTACAGTTGCGCGTCGAGGCGTTCAACGCTCCAAACCATCTCAACCCCGGCAATCCTAACGTGACTTTCAACAACCAGAACTTCGGACGGATACTATCGGCTGGAGATCCGCGGCTGATGCAGGTGGGATTGAAGTACACGTTTTGAAGGCGAAGAAGATATCAGGTAGCTATTCAGCACGTTTTGATAAATCTGACCAATGCTCAATTCGCAATGCTCAATTCTCATCCGAGGAGACAGAAGCCGGCACAAAATCCGAAGTCTGCGTCCCATCGGATGAATATTGAGAATTGAGAATTGAACATTGGTCAGATCTCGTAGCTGAATAGTTACGATATCAGAACACCGTTCTGTGAATCTGTTTGGCGCCACGGCTGAAGAACGTGTGAACGAATGGGAATCAAGCGACTCTATTGCAAGTCGTTCATAGCTTTGAAAGCCCGTGGTGTAAAGGTTTAACTTATGTACCATGGAACTCGCTCTTTCATCGTAATCGGCTTCGCCTTACTAGCCTGTTTAGGGCCCGGCGTCCATTTCAGCGAAGCACAGGAAATCAGAATCGAAGGCGTCTTCCCACGACAATTGCCTCGTGGGCAGACGACCCTCATCAATGTGGCGGTTCCAAGCAGGGACGCGATCCAGGCTGCCGAAATCTCACCTTCAGCGGGCGTGACGGTCTCCGGCATCAAACGGGGCCAAAACTTTCAAGGAGCGCTCACATGGTCGGAGCTCACCATCGACGTCGCAGCGGAAGCGGCCCCAGGCGACCGAACGCTGGTACTCGTGCTGCCGATGGGCCGCACGGCTGCCGTCACGATCATGATTCCGAGCCACGTTCCCCGCATCTCCGAGCTGCGTGTTCTCTCCGCGCCATCGAATCTACCGGCACTTGAACTGCAATTCGCGGCGATTGACGCGTCTGGTGATCTTGGCGATTCACCATACGTCTGGTTCATGTTTGGCTGCGGGGGTGAGCTCGTTCCAGGTGTTATTCACGGCAAGGTGACTATTCGAGACAAGAACAAGGGTGATGTCCGCGTCAGCGTTCCCAAACCGCCCACTAAGGCCGGTGGCGGCACTCCGAGGAGTGGTAAATGTGACCTTCAGGTGCGGGTGACCGACTCGGGTGGGACCGAAAGCAATACCTTAAAAACGACAGTCGATGTCTCAAACTGAGCGAAGGAGAACTCAACATGCGTACGCGCCTAGTACTTCTCGTTTCGGCAGTCTTGGTGCTGACCGTTTCGCGGACTGCGTTCACGCAAGACTGGATCGAGTTTTCCAGTCGGGAAGAACGCATCACCTGCCTCTTCCCCACTGAACCGAAGGTAACCGAGACCACCTGGTTCTCGGAATACGGCGCCGTCCTGCCGGCGCGCGTCTACAGCGTGTCGCAAGGCCAGAGCCGCTACTCTTTGACTGTGGTCGATTACAATCCAGTCGAACGGCTTCAAGTAGAGAAATCCAAGTCTTGTCCCGCGGGCGCCGAGACTTGTCAGGGCATAGGGGATTGGGGCCTTGGATATTGGAAAAATGACGTGCGCGGCGCCATCGTTTATGCGACCTCGAAGTTCCTGCAGAGCGACATCAAGGTGACGCATCTGATGTGGAACTCCCAGCAGATGGTTCAGGGACAGGAACTGCAGCTCACCAACAACGCCGATCAATCGCGCACCTGGGCGTCGATCTACATGCACGAGAACAGGCTCATCATTTTGGAGGCGACCGTCCCCAAAGGCTATCCCGAGCCGGCGCTCTTTACGCAATCTCTCGCCTGGCTGGACGAAAGCGGAAGAGGGATTCGCTACTCGACAATCTACGTCAACGCACCCGATGTCCCTAAACCGTCCGCCCGCGTAGTAGCACCGGCGAATCCGGTTGGCGCGAGGTGATTCACAGCATGACTGGGGGCTAGTCGGCGCCACCGTCGAGGGTGGCCTTCCGTCCCGCCGCCTTTTCATATTAGAAGATATACTTCAACCCAAACTGAATCTGCCGCTCCGGAGAACGGGTTGAGTCTATCCGGCCGGCGTTGACGTTCCGCGTTCCGTTGCTGTTGAACAGAGCGGAGTTCGGTATACGAAAGTTCGGATGATTCGTCAGGTTGAAGAACTCCGCACGGAACTGGATCCGCTGGGACTCGGTTACCTTGAAATTCTTGCTGGTGGAAAAATCCATCTGCGCCAGGCTCGGGCCAATGACGGTATTTCTCGCGACGGTGCCCACGAATCCCACCTGATAACCAAGATCGGGCCGCGGCACGGTTGCGCCGCTGGAAAGACTTGGATTGTAATTCGGCGTGCCTGGGGTATTGCCAATGCAGTACACGCCGGCGCGGCAGACCGACGGGACGAAGTTGTTCACGTCGAACCAGGCGTCCGGGTTTCCAGTCACCGGATTATGGTTTCCGTTGACGGCGAGATTCGGCGTCAACGATGCCCTTCTCATTGCATTGCTCTGCGCCGTGTTGCTATCGGTCACGGTGAACGGCGTGCCGCTGAGCAAGGTCAAAACTCCGTTCAGTTGCCAGCCATTCAGCACTGCTCCAATGACTCCCTCGCGGCCGATCTGGGGGACGTCATAGACAAAGTTGGTGACGAAGTTGTGCCTCACGTTGAGCTGCGATAGCCCCTTGGTGCGGCCCCAGTCCCAATACATATTGATCCGCTGATTTTGAGGCAGATTGTCCTGCTGGTTCGAGGATCCCGAGCCATAATCGATATTTTTTGAGAAGTTATAGGCGGCCTGGAATTGGAGCCCGCGGGAGACCCGCCGCTGCGCGCCCAGAGAAAGACCGTTATAGTAGCTACTGCCGCGTGGAGCGATCACCCAGATGTTGGCAAACGCCGGATTGATCGCCTCTCCCAGGACATTTGCCGGCGTCGGCGCCCACTGCAGCTGTTGTCCCGGAGCAGGTCTGTCCGGATAGCCGATCCACTTGGCCTGGTTGGCGTCCGCCTGAGTATAGAGATGCCTGCCGGCCGAACCGTTATACGCAATCTGTCCAAACCAGCTGCCAAACTGCCGCTCCAGGCTCAAGCTCCAGCGGTATACGTAGGAAGGTTTGTTATTCAACTCCCACAGACGATAACTGGGCACCTGCGCCAACAGAGCTGTCTGCGTCTGTATAGCCCTCGGGAAGTCGATGGAAGCGTTCGGTCCCTGCAGCCGAATCACATCGGATTTGTTGAAGAACCCCGCCACCACAAATGGAACGTTCTCCTGAGAATGGGATCTCCAGTATTGCGGGCCCGGCAAGTCGTAGTAGATGCCAAAGCCGCCTCGAATGGCGCTCCGGGTGGTTCCTCCCGGCGCCCATGCAAACCCGAACCGGGGACTGAAGTTCCTCTTCGTTGGATTGTTGAACATCATATTGGGCCCGATCGTGGGTACCGGGTCAGTAATGTGCAACAAGTTCGAGACACGCCCGTGATCTTCCTTGGGTATAGTCATGAACTCATAACGCAGCCCCAGATTCAGGGTGAATGACGAGGTCATCTTCCAATTGTCCTGGAAATAAGCGCCGAGTTGTTTCTGGCGCCAATAGAAGACCTTGACGGCCTGGTGAATCTGTCCACCCCTGAGCGGGAATCCGGGCGGCAGATCGGATTCCACTTGATTGACATCGCCAGTCAGGAAGGCGTGGAACGTGTTGAACGAATAGAGCCCGTTGTAGCTGCCGTCGACCTGATCCATCACCAGACGCATCGGATTGTACTCGCCTCCGATCTTGAAAGTGTGCTTGGTTCGCGTGATCGTCAGGTTATCTCGATACGTGTAGTAATCCTGGAAGAACAATGCGCGGTCTCTGGGAAATCCCATACTCGCGACGCCGTCGCCGTAGGTGAGCTGTCCCATACGCTCGCGATCCGGTATGAACAGCAGGTTCACGCCGTTGAAATTTTTCCAGTCCGGCTCATTGTTCGTAAACGACTGCGCGGGCTGGCTCCGGTTGAACCCGAACGCAAACTCATTCAACTTCGCCGGGCTGAGAATACTGGTGTGGCGCAGGGAAATGACCGTCTTGTCGGCCCGTTCCCCGACGGCGCTCGACAGACCTGGAATCGGATCGAATAGATTATGATCCGAGCGGTCGACGTTATAAGTGAATGCGATCGACCCTTTGCGTTGGCCGGAAAATTGGTGGTCAATCTTCACCGCTCCAAAATTCTCATTCGCAACATTGCGCCTAGGACCGGAAACGCGCGCAAAGCCGTCCAGCAGGCCGGTAACCGGATCACGCAATTCTTCCAGCAGGACGGTTCCTCCCTGCCCCGGCAGAGGCAGAAGCCCCAAATACGGAACGACTTTAGGATCCACCTTGATTGGGGTTATTCCCGCGTCGTAGTCCGCGCGATTGAAGCGCTCGGGCCGCTGCGTATCGTAACGATTCGGCCCCAGCAATCCGATTCGCCCGCGCGCCGTCGGCAGCGTCAGCACTAATGTCTCGCCTTTTCTCTCCCGCGTTCCCTCATAGCTCGTGAAGAAGAATGTCTTATCCCGGACAATCGGTCCGCCGAAAGAGCCGCCGAACTGGTTGCGCTTGAACTCCGGTTTTTTGGGGTTGGCTCCGCCCCTGGCTTTGGTTGCCCAATTGTACGCATCGAAGTTGTCATTCCGCAGAAACTCAAACAGGGAACCGTGGAACGAGTTGGTCCCGGACTTGGTGACCGCGCTCACAATCGCGCCGGGCTTGCTCTGATATTCCGCCGAATAGTTGTTGGTGATGACCTGGAATTCCTTCACCGTCTCGGCGCCGGTGTAGCCTGTCGTGGCCGATTGCGCGTTGTTGCTAAAATCCCCGTTGTTGACACCGTCCAGCAGGTACATGTTGTTGCTCCCGCGCATTCCCGCCACGGTGAGGTGGTCGCCTAACCCACCCGAGGCGTTCCTGCCGCCTCCGCCGCCTGTCGGAGTCCTCATTACGAAAGCGTCAAAATAGGCCAACTGCGTGAGGTCCCGGTTGTTGAGCGGAATGTCCAGTACTTTGCGTTCATCGATCAACTGGGTAACGGTCGCCGTGGTCGTCTCGACCTGCGAAGTTTCAGCCGTGATGGTAATGGCGTCGGTGACATCGCCAACTTGAAGAGCAATATCGACGACGGCATTCCTGCCGACCGTCAGCCCAATGCCGCCTCTAACGAATGTCTTAAAGCCCGCAAGCGACGCGGTTACCTCATACGTTCCGACCGGGAGCGCAACCGCTTCGTACCGGCCCGCTTCGTTCGTCACCAATCTTCGGACAATACCGGTTTCTATATTCTTGATGCTGACCGCTGCGCCCGGCACGGCTGCGCCTGTTTGATCGGCGACTGTGCCGAATATGTTTCCCGTGTCGAGCTGAGCAAATGTGAGTGAGACGAAAACGAGAAGCAGAAACACACCTGAAACGATCCTGTTCACCATACCCTCCAGGTCGGAAAAAAGTTATTGGCGATCGCTAGATTTGCTAATTCGGGGTCAGACGTCTAAATCACCCAATTACAACAAGGGCTTTCTGAATCGTAATTGGGTGATTTAGACGTCTGACCCCGAATTGCCAAATTACCTCAAATCATGAAATTGAACTGAGCCCGCCTACGGATCACCTACGTTACTTGTTCAGCGCGGCCTGCCAGTTGATCACCACTGCAATTGGCGAGGACACGTCGCTGGAACTGGTGTTGATCAGAAATCGTTGGCCGTCAGGTGTGAGGTCCCAACGGTGCTGGCCGACTGTCGCGCCGCCGCCAAAAATCGGAACCTGGAACAGGATCTTGGGTGCGCTTGCTGTAAAGGACGGGCTGAGTGTCACGTCGACGCTCATCAGCTTGCCGTCGCCGCTGAAGTAGAGCAGTTCCTTGCCGTCGCGGCGCCAGCGCGGCTGATAACCGCCGCCGCTTGAAATCGGCCATTTGCCGTTTTTAGGGTCGGGGAACGTTGTGACGTAAACTTCGTCCTTCCTGGACTCATCGGAGACATACGCAACGTAACGAGGCGACCCTTTGAGTTCCGGCAAGAACTTGGCGTCGTTTTCGCTAAAATCCGTCTGAAGGAACTTCGTGGTCTTGTGTTCTTCATCCATGTTTAAAACCCACAGGTCGCGCTTCGTCTTCGGATCGTTTACCGAGTAGATGACGAAACGCCCGTCACTGGACCAGTCTTTGGCTGAACCACCGCCCTGGCTGAACTTCAATAACAGCTCTTCCTCGCCTGCGCCATTCGCTAACTTCGTAAAAAGGCCGCCAGGGTTGCGGTTCGAATAGAAGAGAATCCTGTGGCCGTCGGGAGACCAGACCGGCTGCCTGTCGGCGAATGAACTGGACGTGAGGCGAATGCTCCGGTTTCCCACGACGTCGAAGATATAGATATCGGGGTTGTCTGACTCTCGAACAACACTGACGCGAGTGCCATCCGGAGAC
>QHXA01000022.1:602-1228 GCA_003222755.1 Acidobacteriota bacterium | reverse complement strand
GGCCCCCGCAGTTCCGATCTGTCTACCTTGCCTCTCGTACCAGGTGAGCTGACGAGCGCCACCTCCGGTGGGGTACACCAAAACACCTGTTGGAGAAATCGAGAACCCAGCCACAGCCCCCACGGTGTTTGCGAGCTGTTCGGCAATCGGGAACGCCGCGCCTAAGACTTCCAGCCGCGAACTGTCAAACGGTTGCGCCAATAGCGTGTTCTCGCGAGCAAACAGTAGAAAACCGGTGGGTGACGACTCACTGGTAGGCGGCACGTAAGCAGACATGGAAAGATCGGCGAGCACACGCCTCAATCCCTGCTGCTCCGGCTTCAGATTTAAAGATCCAATATACACACCCGCCACTTCGGACCCCGGAGCATAGCGCGTGTAGAGGAAGTGCACCCCATCGGGCAATAATGAAGGTTCAACGTGGCCCGCCTCGCCGCGGTTGCGGTCCGGAATTGTCAATGCCGATGCGGTTCCACCCGCCGCTGGAACCTGGAAGAGACCTCCCGGTCCTCCGAAGACGATCTTGTTATCGCGGGTCCAGAACCCGCCGAAGACACTGTCGCGTACATCGCATAGGGTTTGCGGCGGACCGCCTCCCATTTCGATCTTTCTGAGCTTTCCTGGCA
>QHXA01000022.1:0-490 GCA_003222755.1 Acidobacteriota bacterium | reverse complement strand
CCACAAGCGCGTGCCGCCTTCCCCCGAAACATTGAACACCACGTACCGGCCATCTGGAGACACTCGTGGAATACCGGGATTGGCGAACGCCGACTTTTCCGGAGGAAATATCGAGAAACGAAGCTGTTGGGGTACGCCCAATGGCTTCTCGCGAAAGTGGGCGAAACTCACTCCGGCTAGCACAGCCGCGAGCACCCAAGGTAATGCGCGCCGTGCCGAAACCGATCGCGAAGCGATTGTGCTAGCGGCAGGTGATGTTTCTATTTGCGGCATTGCGATCGTCTCCTCGATCCCAATGCGCGCATCGCCGATATCGCGGAGGCGCATGCGCGGGTCCTTGGTTAGGCATCCGCGCAAGAGGTCTCGAAGTCGGAGCGGAGTGTTGGCAGGCAACGCATTCCAGTCCGGCTCTTTCAACATCACCTGAGCCATTGTTTCCGACGCGGTTTCGCCGGAGAACATCGACCGGCCCGTCAGCATCTCGTACACA
>QHXA01000021.1:5131-13334 GCA_003222755.1 Acidobacteriota bacterium | reverse complement strand
CGAACTTCACTCTGAATCTCGGTGTACGTTACGACCTGATGAAGGTGCCGTATCTTCTGAGCGCGACCGGCAAAGGTTTCACTCCCGGTCTCGTGGGCGGGAATGCCGCAATCTTTGGATACTCCGGCCGGAGTATCGGCGACTGGATGTCCGGTGGCACCCCGCAGAAAGGCGAACTAACACAAACCACGCTGATCGGGCCCGGTACGAATAATCCGAAGCAGGGGATCTGGCCAAGCGATAAAAACAATGTGGCGCCGGCTGTGGGTTTTGCGTGGTCGCCAAAGTGGTGGGGTCAGGACAAAACCACGATCCGCGGCGGCTATCAAATCGCATATCAATTGCCTGGCAACAGTCTGTCGTGGATCGATGTCGATGCCGGAAACCTGCCGGGCTTCTTCTACGAGCCCACCGATCTCGGGAACGGAACATTCCGCGACTTCGCGAATATGACGATTCCACTCGAAGTCAAACAGAAGCCATTTGAAGTCATTCCGATCACACAACGTGCGCAGGCGACAGCGATTTTTGATCCCAACTACGTCACTCCATATGTCTTGACTTCTAACGTCACTTTAGACATCCGCTACATTGGCACTCGTGGCATGAAACTCGCCGGCAGTTACAACCTGAATGATGCTGATATTAGGAACAACGGCTTGTTTCAGGCGCTCGAAGTCACACGCGCCGGCGGCAATGCGCCAGTTTTCGACCGAATGCTGAACGGTCTCAATCTCGGAACCGGCATCGGCGTCGTGGGCAGAGACGTCACTGGATCGGAGGCGCTGCGCCGGCACGCTTCTTTTCGCACAGATATCGCAAACGGCAATTTCGTGGCAGTCGCGCGGACGCTCAGTACGACCAATATTGGCACCGTCCAGCCTCCGCTAACGAACGCGGGTTTGCTTCGGTCTAGCGGATTGTTCCCTCCGAATTTTATTGTGACTAATCCGCAGTTTGCCAACATTACGTACCGCACGAACTCCGACAGTTCAAATTATCATTCGCTCCAAACACAACTGACGCTGCGGCCGACTCGAGGCATCCAATACCAGGCGACATACACCTGGAGCCGGAGTCTTGGCGTGGATTCCAACGGCTCTGGCGGACTGGGAGTATTCCGTGATCTTCTGAACCGGAACGGGGATTACAGCCTGCTCAGTAGCAATCGATCTCATGACTTCCGCAGCTATGGCACGTTCGAGCTGCCTTTTGGCCCGGGCAAACTTCTTGGCGGCAATACTTCCGGATTGGCGGCCCGGGTAATCGAGGGCTGGAAAGTTGGAACAATCGTCAACATGACGTCGGGAGCGCCATTGAATATTGTCGGCATGACTACGCTCTACAATTTGGGGACACCCGATGTCGTGAGCACATTTCCGCGGGAAGGCGGTGTCGTGTGGCCGGCGAATCCAGCCGATGCCTTCGGAAATTTCTTCGGCCAGCAGTATAAGAGAGTCCAGGATCCTGCATGCGGCAGTGTCGCGTCGAATCTTACTCAATGGTGTACTCTCAACGCGCTCGCGGATGCGAATGGCAACGTGGTCCTGCGCAATGCCGCGCCGGGACAACTCGGTACTTTGGGCTTGCGTCCGATCGAAGGACCTGGCAGCTGGAGCTTTGACGCGAATGTGCAGAAAAGCATCCGCGTTCATGAGTCCAGGAATCTGACATTCCGGTTGGATGCAAGCAACGTATTCAACCATCCGACGCCAGGCAATCCGAATCTGAGCATAAACGCGGGAACTTTCGGACAGATCACGACGAAGACCGGGCAGCGTAGCTTGCAAGCATTGGTGCGGTTCGATTTTTAGTTTTTGCCCGTGTGGGTGGTACAGCGTGAAAGCTGTGAATAAATTCGAATCAGGCGTATTCCCCTCCTTGCGGTGATGCAAGGAGGGGAATAACGCTCGACTACAATTTTTTCACACCTTCGTGTGGCGTAGCCCGCATTTCAAGTGCGTATCATTTCCGGAAAATTTAAGAGCCGGCGGCTCAAAGCCACGCCGCCCGCGGGAATCCGGCCGACAAGCGACAAGCTGAAGGAGAGCGTTTTCAATATCCTCGGCGCGAGCATTGAAGGCGCGACATTCCTGGACGGCTGTGCCGGAATGGGCGGCATCGGTATTGAAGCAATCAGCCGGGGAGCGGCGCTCGTGTACTTCGTCGATCAATCGAGAAAGGCGTGCCACATCATTCGAGAGAACCTGAAATCACTCGGGGTCGAGAGGGGGTTCAAGATTCTTGAGATGGATCTCATCAAAGCGCTCGACGTTTTCGACACTCCGTTCGACATCGCGTTTCTGGATCCGCCGTACGAGCGAGAGGACCTTTACGAAGCGTTCTTGAACCGCTTCGGAAGCGATCCTCTGCTGGCGCCGGACGGACTTCTCATCATCGAGCACTCGAAGCGCAAAAAATTGCCGAGCGCCGCCGGCCACCTTCGACAAACTCGATCCCTTGTGCAAGGTGATGCTGCGCTGGCATTCTATAGGGCGTAGGAGAACCGTGACCACTGCCATTTATCCGGGCTCTTTCGATCCACTGACCTTCGGACATGTCGATATCATCGAGCGCAGCGCTCGGCTTTTCGATCATGTGATTGTCTCGATTCTGACGAACGCGCAAAAAGCGCCGCTGTTCACAGTGGACGAGCGTATTGAGATCATGCGTGAGATCCTGACGCCGCGCTTCGAGAACGTCGAAGTGGACGTCTTCCACGGCCTGCTTGTCGATTACGCCACGCAGAAAAAGGCTCAAGTCATCGTTCGCGGCATCCGCGCAGTGACCGATTACGAGTACGAGTTTCAAATGGCTCTGATGAACCGGCGCTTGAAGCCGGATATCGAAACGGTCTTCATGATGCCGGCTGAGAACTACTCGTATCTCAGCTCGCGGCTTGTGAAGGAGATCGCGGAGCTTGGAGGTTCAGTAGCCGGTCTCGTACCGGAAAGCGTCGAGAGGCGGCTAAAACAAAGATTCAAGAAAGCATTTGAGAAAGAGAAATTATAATGAACCTGGCGGCTCGAATTTCGCGTATTTCAGTCTCAAAAACAATGGCGGTCATGGAAGCAGCGATCAAGCTGCGCGACCAGGGCATCGATGTGGTGGACTTCGGTCCAGGCGAGCCCGATTTTCCGACGCCGGAAAACGTGAAACAAGCGGCGATGCGCGCGATTCAGGAGAATTTCACCAAGTACACGGCGATCGGCGGAATCAAGGAATTGAAGAAAGCCATCGTCGAAAAACATGCGCGCGATTTCGGATCTAAATACGACATCTCCGAATGTGTTGTAAATTTAGGCGGCAAGCACGCGCTGTTTAATATCTTTTCTGCCGTGGTCGAGGAAGGCGACGACGTCATCATTCCAACGCCATATTGGGTCACTTTTGGAGACATTGCGCGTTTCGTGAATGCGAATCCGATCTTCGTGGACACGAAGGAGTCGGACGGGTTCCAGCTCACCTCAGACATTCTCGAGCGATCGCTGACACCTCGGACGCGAATGGTTGTCGTGAATTCTCCGAATAATCCCAGCGGTGCCGTTCTTGAGGATGCCGAGTTTGACCGGATTGCAGAGTTGTGCCGGAAGAAAGATGTGCTTCTTCTTTCCGACGAATGCTACTCGCACTTTCTCTATGATGGGCGCAAGCCGTTTTCAATCGCTTCCCGGACGGATCTCAAGCGCCACATCATCATCGCCGGGTCGGTTTCAAAAACGTATGCGATGACGGGCTGGCGAATCGGATATGTCCTCGCACAACCGGAAATCATCGGAGCCGTTGTGAAGCTTCAGAGCCACTCGACATCCAATCCCACATCCATATCTCAGAGGGCGGCACTGGAAGCTCTGACTGGCCAGCAGGAATCCGTTGGCGTGATGCTCGCAGAGTACGCGAGGCGCCGGAAGTTCGTGCTCGACCGCCTGCGCGCGATTCCGGGCGTAAAGTGCGCCGAGCCCGGCGGCGCGTTTTACGCCTATCCCAACATTTCGGCGGCGTTCGGGCGCGGCGGCATCCAGAACAGCGTCGATTTTTCAGCGCGGCTTCTAGACAAAGCGCATGTTGCAGTGACGCCCGGAAAGGCCTTCGGCACAACCGACCACGTCCGGCTTTCCTACGCAACATCGATGGAGCAGCTCGATAAAGGACTGAAGCGCATGCATGAATTTATGGTCAGCTTGTAAGAATGAACATCTGCACCGTAAGTTTAATAGAGCTAAATCCCCTCCTCAGCTGAGGATTCCTTTTCCAAGGAGGGGAATTTTCGCTTCGTCCACGTCTCGCGTGCGCAGCATTGGAAACGTTGGTGCCACCAGCTTTTGCTTGGGTGCGAGAAACTTACAGTCAAGCATGTAGTCGCGTCGAAGCTGTGAATGAATTGGGGGCAGAGCGCCCCCGAAACACGATTCCATTGTTATCAATGGCATCCCGCTTCGTGAGAAGGGGCTGCCCCTATTCATTCACAGCTTCGTCGCTTGTGATTGAGTCAGCAGTCAATGCCAACAATCCAAACGCAGTGCTGCATCGTGGGCGGTGGTCCGGCGGGGATGATGCTCGGGTTCTTGTTGGCTCGCGCTGGTATCGCGGTCGTAATATTGGAAAAGCATGCGGATTTCCTGCGGGATTTTCGCGGCGACACGATCCATCCCTCCACGCTCGAGCTGATGTATGAGCTGGGCATCCTCGACGATTTTCTCAGGCGGCCTCATCAGGAAGTGCGTGAACTCGGCGCGCAGATCGGTGATGAGTTTGTCATGCTGGCTGACTTCTCGCATTTGCCGACGCGCTGTAAATTTCTCGCCCTGATGCCGCAATGGGATTTTCTCGATTTCCTTACAGAGCACGCGAGGCGCTACCCCAAATTCCAGCTGAAAATGGAAACCGAGGTGGTCGGTTCGTTGGAAGAACGGGGAGAGATCGTTGGTGTGCGAGCGAATACGCCGGATGGAGAGTTACAAGTTCGCGCCAAGCTGACCGTCGGTGCGGACGGGCGCCATTCGATCGTGCGCGAGAAGGCGGGATTTCAGGTCGATGAACTCGCGGCGCCGATGGACGTGCTGTGGTTCCGCGTGTCGCGCCAATCGGACGACGGCGAACAAACTCTGGGACGCATCATCAAAGGCAAAATGCTGGTGATGCTCAATCGTGGCAATTACTGGCAGTGCGGATACTTGATTCGTAAAGGCGATTTCGATGCGATCAAACAATCAGGACTTGCATCTTTCCGCAACGACATCGTATCTATTGCGCCGTTCTTACGCGACCGTCTCACTGAACTGAAAGGTTGGGATGACATCAAGTTGTTGACGGTCCGAGTTGATCGTATCCGCAAATGGTATCGCCCTGGACTGCTGTGCATTGGCGATGCAGCCCATGCGATGTCTCCTGTCGGAGGCGTCGGAATCAATCTCGCAATTCAGGACGCCGTGGGCGCCGCCAATATTCTTGCGGCGCCTCTGGGGCGCGGCACAGTCTCCGCCAGCGATCTTCAAAAAGTTCAACGTCGACGTGAATTGCCAACGCGAGTCATACAAGCCGCGCAGGTATTCATCCAAAATCGATTAATCCTCCGCGTTCTTTCCACGAATGAACAGATCTCACTGCCCTGGCCGATAAAGGTTTTGAGGCGCTGGCCGTTTCTTCGCCGCATCCCCGCGCGACTGGTCGGCATCGGCTTTCGTGCAGAACATGTGAAGCGGTGGACCTGAAAGCGTTCGGCATTTCAGACGGGTCGGCCGTTACATCGCAAACTTATGGAATGCGATCGATGCTCATGCCTTCGGCGAGCAACTGTTGGATTGACAGTGGAGGTTCGTCTTCCGCCCGCGTAACTCTGACATACTGCCCATCGCTGCGCAGTTCTCTGGCTTTTACATTGTCTGCGAGATAGAGAGCCAGAATCTCATCGCGCAACCGGCGGACGAGTGAAGGATTTGCGAGGGGTACAAGAACTTCCACACGTCGATCGAGGTTTCGAGGCCTCAGGTCGGCACTGCCCACATACACTTCATCATCGCCGCCGTTTGCGAAAAAATAAATCCGGCTGTGCTCCAGGAAGCGCCCGACGATGCTCCGTACGCGGATATTGTTGCTGACTCCGGCGAGGCCAGGCCTGATACAGCATGCTCCCCGCACGATCAGATCGACCCGGACCCCTGCCACTGAAGCCTTATATAGGAGTTGCGCCATCTCGAGATCGATCAAGGTATTCGTTTTGAAGATGAGATGGGCCTGCCCGGTGCGCTGCTGCCAGTCGATTTCGCGCAAAATCAGTGCGCGCATCCGCTCCCGCAAATTGATCGGCGCGACAAGAAACTTTCTGAAGGTTTTCGGAGCCGCGTAGCCGGTCAGATAATTGAAAACGTCTGCGGCATCCGATGCAATCTCATCGTTACAGGTGAACAAGGACAAGTCCGTGTAGGCCTTCGAGGTTGCCGTGTTGTAATTTCCTGAACCCACGTGAACATAAGATCGCAGGTTGGGTCCCTCACGGCGGACGATCAGCGTCACTTTCGCGTGAACCTTCAGGTCGATCATGCCATAAACCACATGTGCGCCGGCGTCTTCGAGGGTCCTGGCCCAATTGACGTTGCTGGTCTCATCGAATCGCGCCGCCAGTTCGACTACAGCGCCAACCTGCTTGCCGTTTCGTCTGGCTGCAAGAAGCGCGTCCACAACCGCCGAACGCGGACCTACCCGATACAGGGTGCTGCGAATGGAGAGCACGTCGGGATCAGCGGCCGCCTGTTCCAAGAAATCAACGACCGGCTGGAAGGACTCATACGGGTGATGAAGAAGAATGTCACCCTGCCGGATCGCGGCGAACACATCCAGTTGCCGGCGCTTCACGAGCGCAGTTGGAGTTGTTTGACGCAGAGACGGATAATGCAGGTCCGGGCGATCGGGAGCCGCGAGTCCGCTCAACCGGCCCAGCGCCAGCGGCGTTCCCGTTCGATAGGCGTTCTCCGGTGAAACTCCTAAATTGTGAACAAGAATATCGAGCAGGCGCGTCGACATCTGCTCCGCGGCCAATAACACACTGATTGGCGCAAACTGACGTTGCCGAACTCCCTCTTCAACGTCCTCCAAAAGCCTGCCGGCTTCCGATTGTTCTTCGACCGAGATTTCTCCGTGTCGCACCAGCCGGAAGGGCTCAGATTCGAGTAGCTCCGTGCCCGGAAACAACATCGAAAGATTCGCAACAATCACCTGCTCGAGCCAAACGAAACCTTGTTCGGATCTTCGGGATATTTGGACAAACTGGGACAGCGTTGGTGGCACTTGCACGCACGCGAACCGTTCCATTCCTGCGGCATCGCGAACCAATATGGCCAGATGCAGCGTCAGGTTCGGAATGTGAGGAAAGGGACGCTTTGGATCGAATGCCAGCGGCATCAGGGCTGGAAGAATCGACTTGATGAAATGTGCATTAACTTTCAGCCCGCTCTGCCGGCTTCAGTTCTGAATAGTCAAGAAGGTGAATTCGTTCCTGAGCCAGCGCGGGAATAAGCGATTCGCGAACGTATTGCCGAACATCGCGCATGCATTGAACGATCTCAATGCGAAGGCGATCGAGGTGCTCCGCTGATTGTGCCAGCTGAGGCATGCGGATCATCTCGAATTCATCAAAGTTGCAAACGACGATACTCAAGAACTTGAGACGCTCGAGAAGCGGATTGCTTTCATCCCGGGCCTCATCGAACACGCGGCGCTGGAACTCAATGAGACTGAGATCGCGGTCTATGAAAAGGGCAGGATCGTCAAAAATGGTTCCGCGGACGGGATTGCGACTTCGAGACACCTCGTCTTTCATTGCCGGGGATTGTATCAGCCGACCCTTTCATGACGGTTGTTAAGAGTTGTTAATCCGTCGTCTGTAGGCGTTGATAGACCGCCCCCACAGCGTGAAGTTACCGATTTACTTTCCCTGCGATTCCAGGCCTTTGAGTTTTTCGAGCTCCTCGAGTTCATGGTTGTTTGTGCAGTAGAACTCGTTGATCTTGTCATTGGCCAACGTCCAACGGCGAGGGGCGGATGTCCATGGCTTCGTCAACACCTTCGGATCGTCGACAGTGATCTGGACGATGATGTAGTTCATGGACGGGCGGGAATATCGCTCAATCACGTGCAGTTCGTCGCTATGAAACCAACCGTTGGGCATGATAAACGTTCTTTCATCGAACGAGATTCCATCGACTAC
>QHXA01000021.1:0-5118 GCA_003222755.1 Acidobacteriota bacterium | reverse complement strand
ACACTGTCGCCCTGAAACAACGGCTCTGGATATTTCGCGTGCGGACTACCGTCCGTCGGTATCACACGAAAGTTATTGAGGACTTCGAACAGCTGTACCAAGATTCCGGGCTTATGAACGAGCATGGTCCCATATGGGTTTTGCAGCCAGATGGCCGGAACACCGCGCGGCATACAATTCACGGACGACTTCGACAGCTCAAGCTCTGTCGGTGTCATGGCCTTGATTTTTGCCGCCGCCCAGGATTGGAAAGAAGGTGGTTCCTCCGGCGTCATCTTGGGATCGAACTGCCTTCGTGCGGCAGGGTCGACGCCATATCGACCGCTGACCCCCTGGCCCGCACTATTGGGGAGCCAAAGGCCCGACAAATCCGGATGCCCGTCTGCCAGTCGGGGCGTCGGGCCGCCTGGTGGCATCACCTTAATCGTGTATTGCTCTGTAGTTTGGGCATCTGTTGGCAGTGGAAGTATGAAAAAAAGCATCAGCACTGCGGTGCATGCGACGTCGTAGCGAAGAAGTTTCATTTCGCTGCTCCTAACGCTCGTCTTGAAGTTGGCCCATCTGCCGCAGAACGCCATCCGGAGCCTTGAGTAATCCGGCAGCTGCATAATTGGTCCTGCCATTCTTGGCGAGACATCCTTTCACCCATATTTCTTTGCCGATGTTATCGACGAAGAATTGTCTATCGACACCGGCTCTCTTTAGAGTGATGAGCGCATACGTCTGAAACGACCAAGACTCCACCTTTCCACCGGAATCCTTAATGTCGAGGTAGAAATACCCATGGGGGTTCTGCCAGTCGATTTTAGTGAGTATGCCGGTAAACTCTCTGCAGTTGTTTGCATCAAATTCCGCCGCGAATGAGTGATGCGCAAAGCAGGGAAGCGCCAGCAGCAGTAAGCCAGCTGTGATCGCTGCGGCGCCAAGAACCTTAGGCGCTTTCATGGAAACCTCCATCAAAATCCGAATCTGTCGGGTGAACAGGACTGCACATACGCTGAATGGGAATACTGTGCCTTATATTCGCCGCACTGTTAATGGTTGTCAATGTCCGCGGAATCCGCCTACGGTTGGGTAGTATCTGCTGAAGCGCGTTCGAGGTCTTCGCTCCGCACAAATGCGGAGCGTTTCAAGTCTGGCGTCCGGATCAGACTCCAGCGACCTTCAGAATCGATGAGTTCGAGAGTGGTCTGAACCGTATCGCCCTTCTTGAGCATATGCACGATCGGGCTCCGTGAGGAATTGAAAGAATACGCGGCTGCAGAATCGCTTTTGACATTTGCGTGCGATGGATCTGCTGGGACGGGGGACGGCTGCTCAGGCGGCAAAGCCTCAACAGCAATAGGCTGAGTAATGTCGACCGCCTGGTCTGGCGGATTCAGTGAACGCCGGACTGGGTTCTTGGCTTTCTTTGCCGCTGGTGGTTTAGCGGGCTCTTCTACTGGGGACGCCGCAAGCGAAGAGGGCTGATTCTCCGTTCGCCCCATAATCGCATCGGAGATGCGGTCACGTACTTCAGGATTCCTCCACACAACGGCAATCATTCCGACAACACAAACTGCAGTAAGGATTAGAAGAAGACGCCGCAGTGCCTGAGATCGTTGCCAAGAATTCACGTGCTTCACAATAACGCTGCCGTTGCCGGTTTGATATGGTCCACAGGTGCTACGCGGCCGGCTGGCTCCGCCCAGTTGACATTCAACGTCGTTGCCGGCGTGCCACGATGACGATACAATCAGCGGCCTCACAGGGGACTTGAATGCGGAATGCGAGTTTTGTGCTGCTTATAGCGGTAGTGATGTTGCCTGTTGCCATTGGCCAGACAACTCTCGACCGGACCGTCGAGGCGCAGCTCAAGAAGGTCTTTCCCGGTGCCACGGCGTTTTCGCCAAAGCAATCGCGGCCGCTGCCCCACTTCATCGCGTACACCGGCAGTCCCAGCTCTCAGACCATTGCGGGATATATATTCTGGACGACAGAGTTGGAGCCATTGGAGCGCGGATACGACGGCCCGATCAAAATACTGGTGGGCGTGGATACGAACGCCCGCTTAACGGGGATCCTCGTCACCGAACACCACGAACCGTACGGCTATTTTTCTGTCGATCTTCCGCAATTCGCTCAGCAGTTCAAAGGCAAGAATATCGGCGACCCGTTCAAGGTCGGCGCGGATGTGGACGCGGTCTCTCGTGCATCGATCTCCATCAACAGTTCGGCACGCGCCATCAGAAACGGCGCACGGCGTATCGCGCGGGCGCTGCTTACTCCGCCGGGGACAGGCAAGTGAAACATCATCTCCCGCTACTGCTGATTAGCGCTGTTCTATTGACGTTTGCGTTCGCGCAGGCGGTCCATGCTCAAGCCTCAAAAGATGGGTGGAATTTCGCCGATGAGGACCAGGCTGTCGCAAGTTGGACCGAGGACTTCAAAGATCAGGCTCTCGATCTCGCGATGTTCGCCGGCTTCGCCACGTTCGCGCTGGTTGGCTTCTTCAAGAAGAGTGAGCGGTTGAAGTGGATCACGATGGGAGCTGCCGTCGTCTACCTCGGGTTCGCGCGAAGCCAACTGATCACAATCGTAAACATCTTCGCGCTGACGCAGTGGAACCTGCCGGTGTTCAGGCACAACATGGTCTGGTACCTATTTGCGATCTTCACAGTGGTGACCACCGTCTTATGGGGCCGCTTGTATTGCGGTCGCATCTGTGCCTTCGGTTCGATGACTCAGCTTCTCGATAAGATCGTCCCCGCCAGGCTCCGCTTGGAGGTGCCACGCCGGATCGATCAACGAGCGGCCTACATCAAGTATGGTCTGCTTGGGGCGACAGTCCTGTATTATCTCGTCACCAAGAACCTTTCGATCTACAGATATGTCGAACCGTTCTGGATGTTCTCACTCCAAGCCTCGACCGGGATGTGGATAGGTCTGGGCGTGTTGCTCGTCGCGACGGTTTTCGTCAGGAATCTGTATTGCCGCTTCCTCTGTCCGGTTGGCGCATTTCTTGGACTACTCTCGAATCTGACTGTTTTTCGCATCAAGCGCTGGTCTGAATGCAATACATGTAAGATCTGCGAGAAGGCATGCGAGTGGGGAGCGATTCGCGGACCTAAAATCGTGGCCAGTGAGTGCGTCCGCTGCGATGATTGCGAGCGCCTGTACATGGACAAGCAGAAGTGCCCGCATTGGCGGATCATCAGGAAGAAAAGCGGTGCACGACCACCCGTGATGTCGCGATCGTGACGTTGTGGCGTAATAGACCCGAGAGCAGCGCAGCGTACGCTCTACTTGAGGATCTCGCATTCGCCGTAATACTGCTCGGGGCTCGACGTAAATCCAGGCAGCGCGAAGTCCGTGTACTCGTGCCTGGAGTGCATTGCCTTCAGCTTTCCACTGCTGGTTTGTTTTTCGAGAACGGTTGTCGTGTAGAGAGGCCCGTCCAGAAACGATTGGATGAAGTGTAAGTATCCTCCGGCGTAACGCACAATGATGTCATACGTCCCGCCAACACTACCCTCCAGCCGGGCCGTCCCTTCATCAGCGTTGATGTCTTCGAACTGCAACACAAGTTTGGCGGGTTTCATCTCAGCCTTCGGTTGCTCGCCGGCCCACGTGCCTATCGCAACAAGCGGGAAGGTGCACTTCATGTTCTTAGCCGTCGCAAGCTTTCCCTTTACGGCATCTTGCGCGCCAAACGAAGAGGGCAACAAAAGCAAAGCCCCGCCAAGCGTGAACGCCGCGAGGATCGTATTAATGGACATACTTGCTCCCTTAAGGTGCGTCTGTCGGCGACGCCAGCAGCATCAGGTGTCCCTGAAGGCCCGATGATACGAGCACCTCGTTGTTTGCGCCGACGATCACTCCTTCCACGCCGGGCAGCCGTTCGATAAGCGTCATGCCTGCTTCCGGTCCCAGAATGAACACTCCGGTCGAAAGCCCGTCGGCAACCGTCGCGCTGCTAGTCATAATTGTTACGCTACGGCATCCGACGGCCGGTTCGCCAGTAGCCGGATCAAGAATGTGATGGTAACGGCGTCCGTCCTTTACGAAGAATCGCTCGTAATCGCCGGATGTGCTGAACGTGCTATCTGAGACATCCATCGCCGCAAAGATGCGATTCGCGGGTCCACGTGGATCCTGGATACCGAGCCGCCACGGCCGATCGCCCCGGCGTCCCGCTGCGTACATGTCCCCGCCGAACTGAATCATGAAATCGCGAACGCCCCGCTCACGAAGCATGACCCGAGCGTGATCCACCGCATAGCCTTTGCCTATACCTCCGAGGTTCGCAACCATGCCTTCGCGGCGGAGGAAGGCTGTACCGGCTCGTTCGTCCACTTCCAGTTCCCGATAATCGATGAAGCTTCGCCGGCGCACAACTTCATTGTGATCCGGAATCGTGCCGTCCTGGTTTTGATAATCGAATTTCCAGATGCCCGACATCACACCGAACGTTACGTCGAATTTCCCGCCCGTCCAGTCGCTCACTTGTCGCGCAGTTCGCAGTATTTCACGAAGCTCAGTTCCCACCGGAACGGGATGCTTGCCGGCGGCCGCATTCAGTCGTTGAATGTCACTACCGTCCCGCCATGTGCTCAACAATCCTTCAAGACGATCGAATTCGCGGAAGATGGCCTCAAACGCGGCAGCGGCTCCGGCTTGATCGGCCGTCCAGGCCGTCAGCCGTAGCTCACTTCCCATCGACGCGTGGGAGCGTTCAACCAGCTGCGGGCCCGATGACCCGGAGGTGTTGCTGCAGCCGACGGCCGAGACGACGGTAACAAGCAGGCAGGTGGCTCCAATGAATCGCACGATGTTCCGCCAGACATCGATCATCTTGGCGGCCGAGCATATCACGCGAGCGCATTTTAGATTCATATCGGTCACCGTTGTTTCATTTGCCGCAGAAACCGAGTCGGAGTACGATGCCCACAATTTTCAGTGTTCCCGAACGACAATTTTTAGCGCACTGCGCTTGTTCTACCGAGGTGTGTGATGTCGAAAGTAAGTCGAATTGGATGGATGGCATTGTGGGGCGTCGCAGTGTTCCTGGCTGCTGGCGTGGTCCCCTTCGCCCAAGGACCCACTGGCAATCCTTACCGCCCCGTCAGGGGCCTGGCG
>QHXA01000883.1:1439-3465 GCA_003222755.1 Acidobacteriota bacterium | reverse complement strand
CTGGGCGACTCCATCGGTCGCTGGGAAGGAGACACGCTCGTCGTCGATGTGATCGGCTTCAACGATAAGACTTGGCTGGCGGGGACGGGTACGTTTCATACAGACGCATTACACATTACGGAGCGCTTTACGCGCGTCGATAAGGATCAGATCAACTACGAAGTCACCATGGAGGATCCCAACGTGTTTACCAAGCCATGGACGCTTCGTTCAACTCTCATGCTGCGGGAAGGTACGCGTCTTCAAGAATACATTTGCGCGGAAAACAATATCGATCCTGAGCGATACGAAAAGCTTTTGAAAGAAGGGGTCAAGTTCACGAGGTAGAAGAGTTGTCAAATGTGAGCTGTCCCATGTGCGATGTACGACATAGTTCTCAGACAACCCGATTACGCAATGACGCGCTGCTGGCCGCGTTCGGAAACATTTTGGTCACTGCAATAGGCAGTTTGAACGAGGGCTAAAGCCCCAAATTAGATCACTACCTCCCGAGTCCCGGTTGGTATAATCCAGCGGTCTCTGCGATTGCGAACACGCATCACATGCCCATTCCGGGAACACGCCTCGGCCCATACGAGATCAAGGCCCTCATTGGACAGGGCGGTATGGGCGAAGTGTATCGCGCCCGTGATACGAAACTCGATCGGGACGTCGCCATCAAGATTTTGCCGGCGGGGTTTGCAACCGACCCTGAACGGCTCGCGCGTTTCGAACGCGAAGCCAAGGCGCTCGCATCGCTGAATCATCCCAACATCGCTCATGTTTACGGCACCGAGGACGCAGGATTGACGCGCGCCCTCGTGATGGAGCTGGTCGAAGGCGAAGACCTGTCAGAACGCCTGGCGCGCAGCCCGCTGGCGCTTGCCGATGCGCTGGCGATTGCGCGCCAGATTGCCGAGGGCATGCAGAACGCGCATGACCACGGCATCATCCATCGCGATTTGAAGCCGGCCAACATCAAGGTCAAGGTGGACGGGACGGTCAAGATCCTGGATTTTGGCCTGGCGAAAATGGTCGAAGCCTCGCCCGTCGGCAGCTTGCTGTCTCATGCACCGACGATGATGTCCATGCCGGGCTCTTTGCTCGGTACCGCGGCATACATGTCGCCCGAGCAGATCAAGGGACAGACTGCCGACGCTCGATCCGATGTGTGGGCCTTCGGCTGCATCCTGTTCGAGATGCTGACCCGCCGAACCCTCTTCGCGGCCACGACGACAAGCGAGATTCTGGCCAGCGTGCTCACAACGGAACCGGATTGGCGACAGCTTCCGCCAGACACGCCTGAGCCCGTTCGACGATTGCTCCGCCGCTGTTTGCAGAAGAATCAAACCAATCGATTGCGCGCGATGGCTGACGCGCGGCTCGATATCGATGAAGCCCAGCAGTTGGACGGAAGTGCGGCGCATTCGCCCGCCATGCCACGGTCCCGAATCGAGCGTCTCGCGTGGGCCAGCATAGTCGCGCTTCTCGGTGTTGCGGTGCTGGCATTGGGTGTGTGGCCTCGTCGACGAGTTCCTGCACCGGCCGAAGTGCGGTTCGACAGTCGCTCTATCCCCAGACGGACGACAGATTCTGTTCGTCGCCGACTCGGACGGCCAGGCTCATGTCTGGTTACGCGCAATCGACTCTGTCGCGGCGCGCCCGCTGGCCGGGACCGGCGGTGCGGTCTTTCCGTTCTGGTCTCCGGATGGCCGTTCGGTTGCGTTTTATGCGGATGGGTTTCTCAAGCGGCTCGATCTCGATGGTGGGTTGGTCCGCACATTGGCAAAAGCAACGGTGGGAGTCGGCGGGACCTGGAGCCGTGATGGGGTCATTCTCTTCGTTCGCAATCCAGCGAGCGCGATCGTGCGGGTATCGGCAGAGGGCGGTTCGGTGGTTGAAGTGACGCGGCTCGACGCCGGGCAAGTGGGACACGCCTTCCCCCACTTCCTTCCCGATGGGCGGCACTTCTTGTATTACGTGACCGGTGCTCCGGACTCGCGAGGAATTCATGTCGGGCAGCTCGATGGCTCGCCGTCGCGGCGCC
>QHXA01000883.1:526-1154 GCA_003222755.1 Acidobacteriota bacterium | reverse complement strand
CCGATCGGGGTAAACTGGTCTTCTTTGAACGGCGCGCGACGAACTCTCAACTTTGGATGCTCGATACTCGCCGCGGCCTCGTGAGCCGCTTCACAGAGGATGCCGACGAGGACATCTTTCCGTTATGGGCTCGAGATGGCAACCGCATCATCTACACCGCGGTTCGGAACGGTCAGGTTTCGCTCTACCAAAGACCCATCGGCACCGGCCAGAGGGAATTGCTGATTCAAGCTAAGACTGAAGAGATATTCGCTTCTGACACCTCGCCGGACGGACGTTACCTTGTCTATCAACGAATGGACGCGAAAACAGGGTGGGACATCTGGGCGCTACCGCTCGGACGCGATGGCAAGCCGGTGCCAGTCGTTCAAACCGACGCGGACGAGCACAGTGCGCGGCTTTCGCCGGACGGTCGTTGGGTCGCCTTCGTTTCGAACAACTCGGGCGTCTCCGAGGTCTACGTCCAGCCATTTCCGGGACCAGGCCGGCGGCTGCAGGTCTCCACAAAGGGCGGAGATCAGCCGCAATGGCGTTCGGATGGTTTGGAGCTGTTTTATCTGGCGCCTGATGCAAGACTCACGGCGACTTCAATCAAAGTCGCAGCGGATCACCAATCCATCGATGTTGG
>QHXA01000883.1:0-387 GCA_003222755.1 Acidobacteriota bacterium | reverse complement strand
TGTCCTCAACTGGGGTGCCGGCCGGTAAGCTAACTGCGATTCCGCCGATGGCGCAAATCAGTTGAGCGGATAACGGTCCACCAGACCCTCCACACCGCCCGCCCGTTTGACTTGATTTTTCGACGCGTAGTATTCTGCGCCCCACGCCTTCTTACCAGGAACACATTGACATGGAGTGGAGGGGTCTATGAAAAAACTTCTCGTCACAGCGGGAGTATTCGTGTGTTTGGTTGGCCTCACTCACGGCTTTGCGCAATCCAGCAACGCGACATTGGGTGGGACCGTTACCGATAGCTCCGGAGCATTCATTCCCGGAGTGACGGTTACAGCAACAAATATTCAAACCGGAATCGTCACCTCAGTATTGAGCAAAGAAACCGGAGCTTA
>QHXA01000882.1:1891-3456 GCA_003222755.1 Acidobacteriota bacterium | reverse complement strand
GAGGACGGCCATCGACCGGCACGACGGTGAACCACGAATTCTGTTCGAAGAGGAACGCAAGGAAGTCGCCGTTCTGCACCACCTGTAGCGGATGAAGCCCTCCGATGGCTCGCGGAAAGCCGTACGGCAGACACGCTCCCGCATAGTCGTTCTTCGGATCGTAGGATTTGTACGCCTTCAATCCCCATTCGGTGAATGGCAGATCCGCCTGGCCCACCTGTTTCATTCCGTTGGGTGTCGTAAAGGATTTTGTGATGTCGTTGACACCGGGCCGATCCCACACTCCACTCAAATCCGGGTGACCATTGGCGAGGCGCGCCACCGGTCCTTTCATGTCGTATTTCTTTCCGGCCAGAAAGCCTCGGTCCGAAGGCGTCTGCGCGAACCCGGGCAGCGCCAGGCATACGATGACGAAGGTTGCCATGAAGGCAACCGCAGTGACGCGAGTCTTCACCATGAATCTCCTTTCTCTGCTTAGCAGTCGCATACTACTTCAATCGGAGCGCCTTGTCGGGATCGATCACGACTCTCACGATGTCCGTTTTTTCCGTGACCTCATAACCAGGTAAGTGCGGGACGCCGACCGGAATGATCATGATGTCTCCGGGTACATACTTCTGCGCGGTATAACCCTTGATTTTCCCGCTCATGCTAGGGCCTCGCACTGTCTGAACCGACTCGCCGGTGGGATCGTCCTTGGTGGGATTTTCGAGCTCGCCGCCGATCAGGAACGTCCCGGAGCCGCGAATCACGTAATAGAGTTCGGAAATATCGTTGTGGAGCCAGCCGTTCAGCATGGTGTTCGGCGGCCTGGTCTCGAAGTGCAGAAGGTACGCTCCAAGATTGTACTTGTTCGCGATATCCAATACACGCACCGGATGATCGCCGTTGGTTTTCATTTGGGCTTCGAGGTCGGCGTGCGGAATGAAGGCGAAGCCCTGTGCTTTCTTCTGAGCCTGGGCCGAGCTCAACACGGCCATCGAAAGTGCGAACGCGAGCGCCAGAGCGCCTGAAACGAGGCGTCGTTGCATGGTTTGTTTCTCCTTTATTTGATCTGAGAATAGCGTCATATTTGTGCGCGTTGGTGTCGCAATGCAACTTTTTTCGTGCGTGAAAGGCCAAAGCGAAGAAGTAATCGACTCCGAAGGCCGCGTCAGAACAAAAGCTTCAAGGCAAACTGAATCTGCCGCGAAGTTCCCACAATTGTCGTAATCGTGCCCGCATTAGAATTCCTGGCAGTGCCGCTGCTATTAAACGCGCCCAGTGTCGGCACGCCAAAATTCGTGTGGTTCAGGATATTGAAAAACTCCGCGCGAAATTGGAGGGTGGTCGCCTCCCTGAGCTTCGTATCCTTCGCCAGGTTGAGATCCACAGTCGTATAGGTGGGCGATGTACCGATGTTGCGGCCGGCGTTCCCTAACGTGCCGAGCGGTTGAAGTTCGAAGCAGTCCGGATTGTACCAATGAATCCTGGACTGGTTCGTCTTGATGTCACATCCGGCTACGCGATTTGGGCGCGGTGTGGCGAAGTTGTTGGCGAGCAGCGCCGTGTCGAATCCCGTGGTG
>QHXA01000882.1:1335-1826 GCA_003222755.1 Acidobacteriota bacterium | reverse complement strand
CTCAACTGCCAACCTTCGACCAGACGATGACCCTTGAATGGCAGCCGGTACACGACACTGAGCGCCAGGTTCTGACGAATGTCGAAACTGCAATTGCCTTTATCGGTAGAGCCGTCGTACGGGTTATTCCAATTCGATGTCCCGTTGTTGCCGCCCAGCCCGCCATACGTATACGCAAGATCCACGCAATGCGAAAAAGTGTAGGAAAAGTGTGTCTGAAAACTGCTCGAGTACCGTTCGTTAACGCTCACCTGCATCGCGTTGTAACGCGAGAGGCTGCTCGGCTGAGAAAGGGACAATGTACCGAAATTAGGATTCAGTCTTCGGTTACTGACACCCACGCCGCCAACGATTTTTCCGAAATGCTGAACGCCATTGGCATCCACTTCGACCTGAGGCGGATTGTAATCGCGGAAAGAAAGCAGGTTCACGCCGCGTGAGCCGACGTAGCCGACCGTCAGCGTCGTTTCCCGGAAGAGTTCACGCTGCAC
>QHXA01000882.1:528-1090 GCA_003222755.1 Acidobacteriota bacterium | reverse complement strand
ATCGATGTTCCACACGGCGGGGTTCGTCTTGAAAGCATGGGGGACGTTGGTGTAGCCCGTATCAGTCAGCGGGTTCACAACGTTGTGAAGATTTCCGTGCCTCTCGACAGGGTTGGTCTGAAAATCGTATCGAACACCCATGTTTACTGTGAGCTTACGCGATACCTTCCAATCGTCCTGAATGTAAGGCGCAAGAGCGATGTCGCGAAAATCGCGGTTCCCATATGCTTCTCCATCTCGCGCACCCGTGAAGAGCCGGGGAATGCCGTCCAAGAACGACTGCAGGCTCGTGAACGTGTAGTTTCCATTCCAGTACGTGTAGCTGAAAGAATTGATTTGCTGCCGTCGAAAACGCGCCCCGACTTTCACTGAGTGGGAGCCCTTGGTCCACAGCACGTCGCCGGTAAGAGTGAATTTGTTTTGCAGAAACCGGAAGGGATTCACGAAATTGGCGCCAAGCGGCGACAACCCGTTCACTGTGATCGTGACGTCCTGCCGGCCGGGAAAGGCTCGCTGCAGGGGAGCATATTGGTTCGGCTGAGTTTGGCTCGTATGCGGCCTG
>QHXA01000882.1:0-458 GCA_003222755.1 Acidobacteriota bacterium | reverse complement strand
TACGTAAGCGATACGGGAACGTTGGCCAGAGCGGAATAGCCGTCGTACTCACCAACGTTCCCGTATCGCTTACGTACCGGACGAACATGGAATCGTTAGTGGAGACGGTGTAATCGAAACGCCCCAGATAATAGTTCTCTTCCGCGGTCTGGCCGCCCACAGTAATGAGCGTGCCGATACCGCCGCCCAACTCGGTCGTGGGCGCAGGATACAAATCGATGACCGGTTTAACGCTTGGCACGGCCTGAGCGCGAACAGCAAGCGTTGGAACAAAGGCCTGGAACGTTTGGTCCAGATGCTGGCGAAGGCCTTCGTAGTTGAAGAAGAAGAATGTCTTGCCCTTCTTTACAGGACCGCCGACGCTGCCTCCGAATTGATTGCGCCGGAACGGAGCCGGCTTTTTCAGCTCAAAAAAATTCCGGGCGTCCAGCGCGTTATTGCGCAAAAACTCGTAAACG
>QHXA01000881.1 GCA_003222755.1 Acidobacteriota bacterium | reverse complement strand
AGACATAGGCTATGTCTTCGGACACGTGTTCCATGATATCGAACTCGATCGCATCCAACTGCGGCGCCGCCATGATATTCACCTTCGTGCGAACCGCCTGCTCTCCGAATTGGAAATCATTGAGCGGACGCTCACGCCGCATGCGGTAGACCTCTTCCCGCGTGCCGAAGGAAAGCGCCTGGCTCGGGCACACTGTCGCGCACATGGGTTTCTTGCCGATGCTGGTGCGGTCGAAACACATGTCGCATTTCATCATTTGATCGATCGCTGCGACGTAGTGGGGAACTCCGAATGGACAAGCCAGCACGCAATTCGAGCATCCAATGCAGCGTGACTTCATGGAGCTGTGAACGATTCCGTTCTCATCCTGCTTGATGGCATCGGCCGGACACACCTGTGCGCACACGGGATCTTCACAGTGCATGCATACAACCGGTCCGGTTTGGATGCTCGATGCGCGGTCAACGAATTCCAGGTGAATCATGGAACGGCCGCGATGCGTGTCGCACTCCATGCAAGCCTGCACGCATGCCTGACAGCCAATGCAGCGGGATTGATCGATAAAGAACTCGTAGTCGTTCATGTCTTGATGGCTGCGCGTTCCACCCGGCAGGCGCAAACCTTGTACTCCGGAATTTTCGATATGGGATCCAGTGCGCGGTTCGTCAACAAATTTGCCGATTTCTTTCCCGGCCAGTGATAGGGGACGAATACGGTGTCGGGCCGGATCGTCTTTACGACTTGCGCGGGCACCGTGATTTCGCCCCTGCGTGTGATGACGCTCACCGGATCGTTTTCCTTCACGCCTAACCGCGCGGCGAGCAGCGGATGCATTTCACATTTGGGCTCCGGGTATTGATCCACAAGCCCGCCGATGCGTCGTGTCTGGTTTCCGGTCAGGTACTGGGATACAACGCGTCCGCTGGTGAAGAAAATCGGATATTCCGAATCGACATCCTCTGCCGGCGCACGGTATTCGAACCCGTAAAATCGCGCTTTCCCATCCGAGTGATAGAAACGATTTCCTTCAAAGAGGCGCGGGGTGCCGGGGTGTTTGATTGAAGGACATGGCCAGAAGATGCCCATATTCTTTTCGATCTTGCGATAGTCCATCCCGCTGTAATCGACAATGGCTCCTTTCGAAGCCTTCGCGAGCTCGCGAAATATGTCTTCCGTGATGGCGTAAGGAAAGTAATCCCGGAAACCAAGACGGCGCGCCAGCTCCACAATGATTTGCCAGTCCAGACGCGCATTGCCCGGCGGAGTTACGGATTGATTCAGGCGCACACATCGGCCCTCCCCGGTTGTGACTGTGCCTTCGTCTTCCTCTTGCAACGATCCGGCAAGGACAACGTCGGCATGCCGCGCGGTTTCGGACAGAAAGAAGTCGATGCAGCCATAGAATTCCAGCTTGTCAAGCGCGGCGCGTGTGCGATTCGCATCGGGAATCGAAACCAGGGGATTGAAGCTGATCGACAGCAGACCCTTAATCTCTCCGCGTTCGATCGCGTCGAAAATTTCGCACGCGGTGAGTCCGGTGTGCGGCAGTTCTGGTTCAGGCACGCGCCAAAAATCCGCGATCGCGATGAAGTTGCGGTGATCCGGGTTTTCAATATCCCGCCCTCCCGGCAATTGATTGCAACGCTGGCCGTGCTCACGGCCGCCCTGGCCGTTGCCCTGTCCGGTGATGGTGCCGTAGCCGCAACCGGGTCTGCCGATGCGCCCGCTGGCGAGGACAAGGTTGATGTAGGAAAGGCAATTCTCGACTCCCTTCGTATGGTGCTCGACACCGCGAGCATGAAGGAGCATCGACGTTTCCGCGGGTCCCCAGATCTCGGCCGCGCGGACGATGCTCGCTGCAGGTACTCCGGTGATGGTTTCGGTCACTCGAGGCGTGTACCGCTTAAGCAAATCTCGGAGATCCTCGAAACCAACTGTGTTTTGATCGATAAAGTCTGCATCGATCCAGCCGCGCTCGACCATCACATGCAGAATCCCATTGGCGAGTGCGCTGTCACGACCGGGCCGCACCGGCAGGAAGAGGTCCGCTGTTCGGGCGATCGGCGTCATGCGCGGATCGATGACAATGATCTTTGCGCCGTTGTCGCGTG
Source organism: Acidobacteriota bacterium (assembly GCA_003222755.1). GTDB lineage: Bacteria > Acidobacteriota > Terriglobia > 20CM-2-55-15 > 20CM-2-55-15 > 20CM-2-55-15. The sequence continues at coordinate 728 of QHXA01000881.1, read as the reverse complement.
CCCGCCAGATGTAGTCGGTCAGAATCGGGAAGCATTCTCCGATATTCGCGCCGGCGATGATCACTGCCTTGGCAAGCGGAATGTCGCTCCATGGATTCGCCGCGCGATCGATGCCGAATGCCATCTTGTTTGCCGCGCCGGCGCTGACCATGCACAGCCGGCCGTTGTAGTCGATATTGGCGGTGCGTAGCGCGACGCGAGCGAATTTGCCAATCAAGTACGCCTTTTCGTTAGTCATCGATGCGCCGCCGAGCACGGCGAATGCATCGCGGCCGTATTGGCTTTGGATTTTTTGGATCGCGTCGACGGTCCGGCGTAGCGCCTCATCCCAGGTGGCGGTGCGGAATCCGCGATCGGCGCGCAGCAGCGGATTCAGCAACCGATCCGGATGTTCGTTCTGGAGATACCGCTTCACACCCTTGGGGCACAGCATCCCGCGATTGACGGGGAACTCCTCCCACGGTTCAAATCCAACGACCTTGTTGTCTTTTACTTTGAGCTGAATTCCGCATTGAACACCGCAGAAACAACAGTGCGTCTTGACGAGCCGGTCGGGCGTTTGCTCATGCCAGCCGCCGGCGGGCTCGTATTTTAAGTGCGGACCGTAAAGATCGATGAATTCGTGTTCGGATAGGGTTGGTGTTGCCATAGATTGACAGATTTCAAATGGTCTGTTTCGGATGAGAATTGAGAATTGGGAATTGAGTCATTGGTCAGATCCGATCTGA
>QHXA01000020.1:8285-8556 GCA_003222755.1 Acidobacteriota bacterium | reverse complement strand
GATTGGCGCGAGAAAAACCCGCATTACGGTCCGGACTCCATTGCATTGGAGTTCGGACACCGTTGCGGTCGCCGAGATAGATGTTGTCTCCCATCCCGATTTCATCGCCATAGTAAATGATCGGTGTGCCAGGGAATGAAAAGAGGAGACTGTTCAACAGCTCAATGCGCCGCCGGTCGTTTTCCATGAGCGGGGCCAGCCGGCGGCGGATGCCGACATTGATCTTCATCTTGGGATCCGCGCTGTAGGCGAGGTACATGTAATCTCGCTC
>QHXA01000020.1:0-8058 GCA_003222755.1 Acidobacteriota bacterium | reverse complement strand
GCCAAAAGCATGCGAGCGTGATATCTCTCATCGAGTTCTCTTCGGATTCGCTTGATGATCGCGTGAGTCTCCGGAAGGTTCTCACAGAGTGTTCCGTCACGCTCGATAAGATATGGAATCGCATCAAGCCGCAGACCGTCCACATCAATGTCCAGCCAAAAACGCATCGCTTGAAGAACGCGCTCGAGCACTTCAGGATTGTCGAAATTCAGATCGGGCTGATGAGAAAAAAAACGGTGCCAGTAGTAAGCATTTGCGACGGGATCCCAGGTCCAGTTCGATTTCTCTGTATCGGTAAAAATGATTCGAGCATCGCTGTACTTCTTGTCGGTGTCGCTCCAAACGTAGATGTTACGATCAGGCGAGCCTGATGGAGCCGTTCGCGCCGTCTGAAACCAANNNNTAACCAGTTCGATGACGACCTGGATGTTTCGGTCATGTGCCGCTTTGAGAAACGTTTTGAAGTCGTCCAGTGTGCCGTAACTCGGATGCACGTTACTGTAATCCGCGATGTCGTAGCCGTCATCCCGGAGCGGTGATGGGAAAAACGGAAGCAACCACAGGCAGGTAACTCCGAGATCCTGTAAATAATCGAGTTTTTCGAGAAGGCCCGGAAAATCTCCGATACCGTCGCCGTTGCTGTCGAAAAAGGCCTTTACGTGCGTCTCATAAATGATCGCGTCCTTGTACCACAGTGGATCCATTGCAACGCTCCTCACAAATTCGCGACTCCTATTATTCGATTATTGCCTGGCAATCTGCGGGATTTGTACGAATAATGACCAGTGGACTGATACAACAATATCCTTTAAAACTATGGGCAAAACGTCATTACCAAAGGATGGTTTAGGATTGATGTATGCGTAAGGAGAATGAATAAATGAGCAACGTCACATTAAAGGTGAACGGAACAACGCACACCTTGGACATCGACCCATCGACGCCGCTGCTCTACATCCTGCGCAATGACCTCAACCTGCGGGGTCCGCGGTTTGGCTGCGGACTTGGCCAGTGCGGGGCGTGCACAGTGATCATCAATGGCGTTGCGACGCGGTCGTGCATCACGCCGACTTCCAGCGTGAAGAGCGAGATCACGACTCTCGAAGGGCTGGCGAAAGGCGGGAAATTACATCCGATACAGCAAGCCTGGATCGACGAACAGGTCCCGCAGTGCGGCTTCTGCCAAAATGGACAAATCATGACGGCCAAGGCGCTGCTGGACAAGACTCCCCATCCAACGGACACGCAGATCCGTGAATCGATGGCTAAAACGCTGTGCCGCTGCATGACGTATTACCGCGTCCAGCTCGCCATCAAGCGTGCCGCGAAAGCGATAGCCGGTCTCGGCTCCAGTTCGAACAAGGAGGTGGTCGCATGACACCCTTCACGAATATTCCAAAACAAGTTGAAGAAATGTTGGAGAAGTGGAACGGCACAAATTCCCGGAGGACCTTCCTCAAGAGTTCGGGCTTGCTCGTCGTGAGCCTCAGCGCCAGTCCGCTTATCGCGATGGCGGCCACGCAAGCGGCGCCGCGGCAAGCTCCTGGGAGTGGCGGTCCGTACCCGGATCCCGATTTCAGGCAACTCGATTCGTGGATTGTCATTCATGAGGACAACACTGCGACTTTTTATGTCGGAAAGACGGACTGTGGCCAGGGTACCGGCACGGCCTTTCGGCAGATGATGTCCGACGAACTCGACATTCCATACGATAAGACGACCTGCATCATGGGTGTCACCGACATCACTGTCGATCAGGGTGGATCGGGTGGTTCCGATGCAATCCAGGTCGACGGCTGGCCGATGCGGCGCGTGGCTGCTGAGGCCCGGCGAGTCCTGCTCGAGATGGCATCCAAACGGTTTGAGGCGCCTGTCGATCAGCTGACGGTACGCGATGGCGTGATTACCGTGAAAACGGATCCGTCGAAGAAAGTTACTTACGGCGAACTGATCGGCGGCAAGAGGTTCAATGTCACCTTGACGGGCAACAACATCGATGCGACAACCGGTGTCGCAAAGGTGAAGCCGGTACAAGACCTGAAGATGGTCGGGCAGTCTCCCAAGCGGTATGACATTCCCGCGAAAGTGGATGGCTCGCTGATGTGGGCAGTGGACGTTAAGCTTCCCGGCATGGTTCACGCTCGCAACGTGAAACCCCCGATAGCTGGTGCCAAGCTGGTCAATATCGACGAGTCTTCTGTTCGAAGCATCCCCGGATTCATCAAGGTGGTGAGCAAGGGAAACTATGTCGCCGTCGTGTGTGAGCGAGAAGAGCAGGCAATCGCGGCAGCCAAACAGCTCAGGGTCAATTGGGAGAAGCCCGCGACCCCGCCATTCCCTGCATCGGAAGACTTGTTCAAATACATGCGGAGCGCCACGCCCACTTCCAGCGGGAGGCCGACTGTCACCGGCAACCCCGAAGCGGCGTTCGCGGGCGCGGCGAAGGTTATCGAAGCCGATTACGAGGTCCCGTTCCAGGGCCACACAGCAATCAGTCCGGCGCATGAGATGGCGGATCCATCGAACGGTCAGATGACGATCTACTCCAATGACATGAAATCCTACGGCCTCCGGACCGGAGTCGCGCAATTCCTAGAGATACCTCGCGACCGGGTACGTGTCCTGTGGATGGAAGGGCCTCAAGCATACGGCCGCACTGCCGCTGATGATGCGGGTTTCGAAGCCGCTTACCTGGCGAAAGAAATCGGCCGGCCGGTCCGAGTTCAATGGATGAGAAACGAGGAAACCGCCTGGGATACCAAGGGTCCTGCTTTCACAGTAAAAATGCGAGGAGGATTGGATGCCCAAGGCAACCTCACTGCATTGGACTACGAGGCTCGAGCCGCGGATTACAACCATCTCGGCTATAACGAGCCCGATACCGTTCTGATTGCGCAGCTCATGGGAAAACGGCGCGCCACGCCTGCTCCGGGCGGCGCGGCCACTCCGACAGACATGTACACGATCCCGAACAAGCGCCTGACTGGTCATGTTGTCAGCCTGCCAGTCGTTTGGGAGACGCCGCTTCGCACCGGAAACTTGCGAGATCCGAACGGTCCGCAGTCGACCTTCGCGTCCGAGTCGTTCATTGACGAATTAGCGGCTGCAGCGAAAGTGGACCCGGTGGAGTTCCGGTTGAAGCTGCTCACCGCAAGTAAAGAAGATAACAATGCATTTTTGCGGGCGCGTTCTATTGCGTGCGTTAAAGCGGCGGCTGAGGCGTTTGGTTGGGACACGCGTCCCTCTCCGAAACCACGCGGCAACGGAAACATTCTGACGGGCCGCGGTATTGCGTATACCTACCGTAGCCAAACGGTGGTCGCCGAGATCGCCGAGGTCGAGGTGAATCGCAAAACCGGTCACGTTTGGGTGAAGCGGCTCGTCTGCGCGCACGATTGCGGATTGGTCATCAACCCTGAAGCGCTACGCCGCACCTGCGAAGGCGGCATGCTCCACTCGCTGAGCCGCACGCTTCACGAGGAAGTGAAGTTCGACACCGAAAAGGTTACGAGCGAAAATTGGATCTCTCACCCCTCCCTGACGCATTTAGACACACCGGCCCGAATCGATGTCGTGCTGGTGAACGGAGATCCGAATCCGAACCGGCCCGATCTTCCCCATTACGGAGCCGGCGAGACCGTCTGCAAACCAACGCTCGCGGCCGTCGCCAACGCGATTTACGATGCGACCGGGGTTCGTCTCCGTCGCGTTCCATTCAGGGATGAGCGCGTGCTGACTGCACTCAAGGCGGCAAACGTGGTGTAGGGGACATGGCGCGATCGTTCGCGCGCGCCGGAGGCGTGTCAGGAAATTAGCCGGGGGGTTAAGCGATCCTAGCGAGCGCAACCCCCGGTTGGCTGAAACCCAAAAACAACCGCACCCTTGCAAGGGTGCAAGGAATCCTCGCACCCTTGCAAGGTGCGCAAAATCGCTAATCTCCTCGCACGGCTCCGCGGTGCATTTGATTTCTATCTGCCCTGAAGATTTATCCAAAAAGCTAAAGCTGCCAGCAAGAACGCCGCGCCTACATCCACGATATAGTGGTATCGGCCGACGATACATCCGGCCGCGATGCCAAGCGAAATCAGCACAAACACGATTCCCGCCAATGGCGTGAACCGCAGGAGCACCATCGCAATGGCTGCCGAGGCCGCCACATGCCCACTCGGAAATGTATTCGCCTCGTGGGTCACGCGCCGCACCAGCCAGAGATTGAAACGACGAAGATGGCGGCTGCTCGTAACGGACTGATCGGTACCTTCGACCAGACGCGGCGGCAATAATGGCATGAACGGCAGCAGAGCGTAACACGGATACGCCGACAGCAGGACGACGGTCCAGTAATCATCGGCTGCCTGCCGGAAACCCGCCAGGTAAAGTGCGCCGATTCCGAGCGGCACCACGGGATAACACAACACGTATGCCAGTTCCAGGAACGTGCCAATCCAGGTAGACCGATATCTAGCCAGATCCATATGAAGCAGCTTCAATATCGTCTGCTCTGACCGGTCGAACACGGCTTGTAATCTGGGATTCGGCTTCTGAAAAAAACATCCCGATTGCCAATAGGCGAGCGGTATCAGAGAAGCGGGTACCCAATCACGGAAGATATCGGCCGCAAAAGCCCCCATCCATCGATGGGCAGCCAGCGCAGTTCCGTTCAGTGCAAGGCCGGTTACACCGATGAAAAGCGCTTTCCATTTCCTGCGCAAAGGCAATCTCCACACTAGAGCGGCTATCGTGAAGAGGAAGAAATATGCGAGATTGATCAACTCCGCAGTGCGCATTAGAAGAATGAGAATACGTCGGCTACAGCCAACCTGCGCGAATCAACATTTCCCGGGCGACATCCGTCACCGAGACATGCTCGTTCTCGATTGAGAAATCCTCGAGATCGCCATCATCCAGGATTCTTTCCAGTTCGGGCACGCGTGCTACAAACTTGTCCTGGAGCATGCCCGGCTCACGCAATCTTACACGGTGCTGCGCGGTTTCCAGACTCGTGGTCAACCGGCAGACAACGACTTCCGCGTTGGGTACGGCATCACGAATTCGATCGAGATCGGCCGCACTCGCCACAGCTTCTGCGAGTAACAAGCGCGTCACGCCGGCCGCTCGGTAGTTCGCCGATGCCTAGTCCGTCAAGATCGATCACCGCATGCACCACTCCGCTGGACGAGAGAATGTCCGAGGCCTCGGAAAGGACCGTAGTTTTCCCCGATCCCATCGTGCCCGAGATAACGATCATGGGTCGACTACATCAACACTGCCGGACCAAACAAAGGCAAGAGCCAACAGGGTATCTTTGAATTCGAGCGAGACTTGCTTAAGATCTGCATGGCTGCGCCAGGATTGATGAGGCCGACGAAATTCGAGTCCGTGCGCGGCGACGGCGGGACGTTTACGGTTTGGCGCCGCACCCGCGGACGTAAATGAACAGAATCCTTATTGTATTGCTGCTTCTGGTTCCTCAAGAAACGCTTCAAGTGAAGGTCTCACTTGTAACGGTCGGCGTTCGCGTTACGGACTCGCGCGGGCGTAACGTTCTAGGCCTGAAGGCGCAGCATTTTGCGATCGAGGATGACGGCGTCCCTCAGAAGATCGAATTCTTCTCCGATGAAGAGCACCCGATCACGTTGGGCATACTGTTGGATCACAGCTTCAGCATGAGCTATAACAGCAAGCTTGAACGCGCCAAAGAGGCAGCTCGCACCGTGATTCGCGCCACACACGATGGCAGTGAGTACTTTTACTTTGCGTTCGACGATCAAGTGAAGCTCGCGGCGGATTTCACAACCGATCGCGAGCGGGTCCAATCTGCTATTCAACAAACCGCACTCGGCGGTGGAACAAGTCTGTACGATGCCATCGTTGAAGGACTGGCTCTATGCAGCCGCGCACAATTGCCGCGTCAGGCACTGGTCATCATCTCGGACGGCGCGGACCAGCACAGCCGGCATGAACTACAGGAGACGATGCGGATCGTTCGCGAGTCGGAGATGCAGATCTACACCATCGGATACTTTGCTCCGGACGAAGACAGGCTGCTCCGCAGCTCCGGTGCAAAGGTGACGCTTGCCGGCGGCCGTACGATCGATAATCCACGGGATGTGCTGGAGAAGATCGCACGCGAATCCGGTGCCGAATCCTTTTTTCCGCGGTCGGACGCTGAACTCACCAAAGCAGTCGAGGAAATCACAAACGATCTTCGCTCGCAGTACACGCTCTCGTTTTACCCGAAGGCGGAGGGTCGCGAAAGCCGCTATCACCAGCTGCGCGTCACGGTTCGAGGAGGCCGTTACAATGTGCGCGCGCGGCCGGGCTATGGCACTCCGGACCTGCAGCCCGCAATCGTACGAAGATCGGATGCGCGTGCGTTCGAATCGAAAGTGGAGCGCCGGAATGGCCGCATTTTTTACCGAGACGACTTCGCCAACCCGAACTCTGGCTGGCCCGACCGCCTTTCGGCGAAATACTCGTCTGAAGGATATCGGCTCAGTGGCGAAAACGTTGTTGCGGTGAATGGGCCCGTCTTTCGAAATTTCCGCGCGAGCATCTCGTTGGCGGTTCAGGGAGGCGCTGGCGGGCTCGTCTTTCGACAGAATGATCGCGGATATTATGCCTTTGCGATCTCGTCTGAGTTGGTGACGGCGAGCCGCGTCGAAGCAATCAAGACGACAGAATTGGCCCGCTGGCCGTTAAATGCAACAACCACGCGGCCCCAGAAGATCGAAGTTCGATGCGGGGGAGACGATTGCGCGTTCTTTCATCAAGAGCGTTTGATCGGCAGAATCAAAGACAGCATGTTTGCCGAAGGACGTGTCGGCCTGTATCTCGGCGGGAAAGGTAACGCGGTGTTTAATGATCTGCTGGTGGAAGAGTTCAAGTAACGTGGTTCCTTCCGGCGATCTGCGACAGTCACCCATCTAATCTCAGACTCCTGATCTGGCGGCTGGAAAAGCGCAGGCGCGTTGAGCGAATTCGCGGGCTTGGCAAATAACCTCGAGCCCAAGCCGGGTTGCATTGGTGTTGGCGGTCTAACGATTCTGGCGCTCAGCCGCGAGCGGCGCGAGAGCCATACATCGATTGCCGGAAACGATGTGCGCCGCTCGTCGGTCTGCAGCGCCGTGTTATGCCGCCCCGACTCATTGCTTGGTGCTTGCTTGGGCCACTTGCGACGCTATGCTGAGCCGAACGAGGCGTTCCAACTCAGGCGACGGTTTCGTCGGATCGACGCTTCTGGCAGCACCGATCAAGTTGCGACAAATTTGGATCGGCGTGAATATGAAGCCCCAAGGAAATCCCCACCAGCCTAGAACCAGTGAAAAGGCCGCCAGCCTAGAACCAGTGAAAAGGCCGCATCTCCAGGTTGGCTCTTAACACCACAAGGTCGGCAACAGACATGTGGGCGGCTTTTCCATGATGTCAGCAGCAACGCCGACCATACTAGGTAGCTGGTATGGACGTCGACTGGTCCACGGCCGTTGCACCTCGGACAGTTGCCCTGATGTACTTCCCACACTTTCGGCTGAATAAGGTCGTTGGGAATCTGTTGAGAAACACTGAGAAGAATTCCGGCACCCTCACAGTTCTCATTACAAAAACGGAGTTCTCCTTGTCGTCTTCCACCAAAGATGATTGAAGTTCCGCAATAGCTACATTTGGCCATGCGATCTCCTCTTCGTGCGAACTATCTGCTTCGTCGGCATAACGACTTAACGATGAGCCGCGCGTCTTTTGCGTCGGCTCCATCGTTTTGATACTAATTGAGGCCTCCCCCTAAAGGCAGGCTTGGTAGACGGATCTACCATCCTAATGTAAGTGAGTCGTCCCCGAAGGGCGACAAAGGAGGAGGCCAATGAGATTCTATACAAAACAACATTCACATTACTGCGGAATTGATCTGCACACGCGAACCATGTAGCTGTGCATCTTGAATCAGGCGCGCGCGATTGTTCTGCATCGGAACATGCGAGCCGATCCGGATTCATTTCTAAAAGCGATCGCTCCGTTCGGCCAGGATATTGTCGTGGCGGTGGAATGCATCTTCACGTGGTA
>QHXA01000019.1:1963-9462 GCA_003222755.1 Acidobacteriota bacterium | reverse complement strand
AAATTTGGTCCGCCAAAATCAGGTAGTTGACTTCAAAGTTGAGCCATATCCGAGCGACATGTTTCATGGCAAGATCGCATACATCAGTCCAGCCATTGACCAGAGTACCCGAACATTTGCAGCGGAAATCCTCGTCGAAAACCCGGCGCACAAATTGAAGCCCGGTTTTTTTGCGCAAGGCCAGATTCTATTGGGACGCGATGAGGGGGTGCTTGCGGTGCCGGAAGAAACCGTCTCGATTCTCGCCGGTGTTAATTCCGTCTACGTGATCGAAAATGGCGTTGTTAAACAAACAACGGTTCACCTGGGAGAACATGAGGGTAAATTTATCGAAGTATTGAGCGGTCTCAAAGGTGACGAAATCCTTGCGGCTAGCAATTTGAATGAACTCGTCTCGGGGATTAGAATCGGCGGCGGTGAGGACGAAGCGCCGAGCGGAGGCGACCCGGCGGCCGATAGTGAACAACGCCGTGGTGGGAGAGGCGGCGGCAGAGGCGGAAAACGAGGGGGCGGAGAAGGAAAGGGAAAGGCTCAATGAAATTAGCTGAGGTCTGCATTAAACGTCCTGTTTTCGCAATCATGATGTCTCTGGCATTGGTGACACTGGGGATCTTCTCCTATCGAACGCTTGGTGTCGACCTCATGCCCAAAACGGATCCTCCTAATGTCAACGTCCAGGTCCAACTGCCCGGAGCCAGCGTCGAGGAAGTAGAAACAACGCTTTCAAAACCAATCGAAGAAACCCTCAACACGATCAACGGCATCGATGAACTGCGCACCAACTCCAACCGCGGAGGGATGAACGCCAACATCACGTTCAACCTCGAGAGGAGTATGGACGCAGCGATTCAGGATGTGCGTGACAGGGTCGTGCAGGTCCAGGGTCGATTCCCGCGAGACACGCTGCCGCCCCGCGTGAATCGGCAGGATCCGGATCAGTTTCCAATTCTCACGCTAGCCGTTTCGGGCAGCCGCGACCCGAAGGAACTCACCGAAATCGTCGATAAGAAGCTCAAACAAAATCTCGAAACTCTGAACGGCGTTGGTGGAATACAGTTCAACGGGGATCGCCGGCGGCAGATTCAGCTATTTCTGGACGCGGACCGCTTGACAGCATACGGCCTCACGGCGGATCAAGTGCGGAACGCCATCGAGCGTCAGAACATTGAAATTCCAGGCGGTGACTTTACTGCCGGCCCGTCCGACATCGCACTGCGCACCATGGGAAGGTTGGCGAGCCTGACTGACTTCGGCCGGATCATCATTTCGCAACAAAACGGATCGACAATTACTTTTGGCGACGTTGGCCGCGTACTGGATTCAGTACAGGAAGTGAGGCAAATTGCCCGGGTCGATGGAAATCCTTCCGTATCGCTGGAAGTACGGAAGCAGTCGGGCTCGAACACCGTTGCAGTGGTTGACGCGGTCATGGAAAAACTGAATACGCTCAAGGCGTCGCTGCCCTCCGACGTCGTGATCGTCACCCGCAGAGATCAATCCATTTTTATTCGCAAGTCGATCGAAGAGATTCAGCACCATTTAGTTCTTGGAAGCATTCTGGCTGCGTTGGTTGTGTTCCTTTTCCTGCGGAATTTCCGCAGCACGATAATTGCGGCTACCGCCATTCCCGTGTCGCTGATTGGTACATTTACGGTCATGAAATTGTTCGGTTTCACGCTGAACAACATGACGTTGCTCGCGCTATCGCTCGCGACAGGTATCGTCATCGACGATGCGATAGTCGTCCTGGAAAACATCTTCCGATACGTTGAAGAAAAGGGGGTCACGCCGCGTGAAGCCGCTGCTGAAGCAACCAGCGAAATTGGCTTAGCGGTGATGGCGACAACGCTGTCGCTAGTTGTCATTTTTCTTCCGGTCGTATTCATCACGGGAACCATCGGCCAGTACCTCTTCAGTTTTGGAGTTGTGTCTGCCGCAGCCATCCTGTTCTCGATGTTCATATCTTTCACGTTGACGCCCGCGCTTTGCTCTATGTGGCTGCGTCCCGCTGATGCTCTAAAGAGGGCATCGAAGACGCGCGGTTTCTATGCGGGAATGGACCGTTTATATGGCCACATGCTCCATTGGAGCTTGTCGCATCGTGTAGTGATGTTGCTGATCGCGGCAACCGTCACGCTCTCTGCAATCGAATTGTATCCACGTCTAGGACAAGAGTTGGTTCCCGACGATGATCAGGGTGAATTCAACGTCGAACTGGGACTTCCGAGAGGTACAAGCCTGCAGCGCACGGCGGAATACTTCCAAGACGCAGAAGACATGGTGCGCAAGCTCCCCGAGGTACAGACGGTTTTCACAACCATCAATAACGGACAAGAAAATCTTTTCATCGGCATGACCCCCTTGGAGACCCGTAAGATCTCTCAGCAGGAGATGATGCGCAGGGTTCGTACCATGTTCCAAAGACGTTATCCCGGCGTACAGAGAATACAACTCTCGGGTGGTACCGATCTTTCGGGAGCGTCGTCGGCTGGCGGCGGTGGGAACAGCGGAGGCGGATATCAGCAATCCGGAAACCGCCTGCAGATGCTGCTTCAAGGGCCGGAGATCGAACAACTGCAGCAATATCTCGTGGACTTGAAAGCCAGGGTCAAGACTATTCCCGGAGTTGTTGACGTGACTTCCTACTTCGAGGCCACTCAACAGGAACTGCGGGTGATTGTGGATCGCGTCCGAGCCGCTGATCTTGGTGTGCGGATCGACACTCTGGCGACCAACATCAGAACTCTTGTCGGCGGGCAGGTGTTGGATACGCAATTCAAACAGGGCGACGATCAGTATGAAGTCCTTCTCCGCCTTGACGAACCGTTCCGCAACGATCCCACGCGCCTGGGTAACCTGCTTATTCCAGCTGGCGCCGCCGGCGGCGGCGGAAATTTCAACCAGCGCACGGTCCGTTTGAGCGACGTCGCGCAACTGAAACTCGATTACGGACCGAGCAACATCCAGCGCTACAACCGCCAGCGGCAGATCACGCTGCAAGCCAGCCTTGACGGTTTGGTGCTCGGTGATGCCGTTGCGGCTGTTCGCGAAAAAGTGGCTGAGTTGAACATGAAGCCCGGTTATGTACTCGTGTTCACTGGAGGGGCACGCGATCTTGCTCGGGCATCTAACGATTTCGTCCTCGCCATCCTGCTGGCAGTCGCGTTCATCTACATGGTGCTCGCGTCGCAATTCAACAGTTTCGTCCATCCGCTGACAATCATGACGTCTTTACCGCTCAGCTTGCCGGCCGGCTTGTTTGTTCTCATGGCGTTCCATATGACGCTGAACGTGTATAGCGCGATCGGCATGCTGATGCTCTTCGGCATCGTAAAGAAGAACTCCATTCTGCAGGTGGACTATACGAACACACTGCGGGACCAGGGGATGGAGCGGCATGAGGCGCTCATTGCTGCCAGTCATGTCCGGCTGCGCCCGATTTTGATGACGACCATTTCGATCGTCGCCGGAATGCTGCCGATTGCGTTCGGACGAGGCGCAGGCGCTGGTTCTCGCTCTTCAATGGCGGTGACGATTATCGGCGGCCAGATGTTGTGCTTGCTGCTGACTCTGCTAGTCACGCCGGTCGTATATTCCTACTTTGACGATCTGCGCGAGTGGACACCTTCCAGACTATTTGCATGGATTCGCCGCCGCGCAACTCAGCCCGGAACCGCAAGTTTCTAGAAGCCGGTTGAATCGGGAATGGGTATAGCCACAAACAAGCACAAAATTCACAAAAATTTTTGTGAATTTTGTGCTTGTTTGTGGCTATACCCATTCTCCATCTAAGGCTTTTCGCAATTGTAAGGAGTCACTTTTTATGAAGATTGCAATTTCCATTTTGCTCGCCATAACGATAACTGTACCGGCGATGGCGTCATCGGACTGGGTGGACGATTTCCTCCGCCGCTATGATCCCTCCAAGAGCGCTGCCACCGTTGCCACGACCTCGACGGCTAGTATCGGCCAGTTGATTCGAACGGGCGAAGTGCCCGTCACGTTGAGCGATGTCATAAACATGATGATCGACAACAATCTCGACATACGTTCGAACCGGTTCGGCCCTCGGTCGTCATATTGGCAAAGTCTCGTCTTTTATCGCGCGCTGCAGCCGTCGCTTCGTTTCAGCGTCAACAGAAATCACAATACGACCCTGAGCACGAACCAGGTGAATGGAACAGTTCCCAACGTCACGCAGCTTCGCACAAACTACAGCGTGAGCTACACACAAGCTCTTCAAACCGGCACCAGCCTGAGTGTGGACGCGACGATGAATCGGGTAGAATCGACGAGCAATTTCAATCTTTTCAATCCCTCCTACACTGGACAGATCAGCTACACTGTTGGCCAACACCTACTGCGCGATCGAGGCAGGCTTCCGAACATGCGGCAGATCCTGGTAGCGCAAAATAATGAAAAGATGTCGGAAGTCGCCTTCGAAATTCAGCTAACAAGTCTTTTAGTACAAGCGCAGAAATCCTACTGGGACCTCGTCTTGGCAGGTCAGGATTTAGGCGTTAAACAGCGGTCGCTCGAGCTCGCCCAAAGAACATTGGAAGAAAACAAGATGAAGGTCGAAATCGGCACGCTGGCGCCAATTGACGTGGTCCAGACGCAGGCCGATGTTGCGGCTCGGCGCGAACAGTTGGTGCTCTCGACCTACAATGTCACGTCAGCGGAAGATCAGATCAAGAAGATGACCTCAAGCGACAAGGATCCTTCCATGTTTCTGATAAAGATTCGGGCTCAAGAGTCGCCGAAGCTGCCGGACGCGGTTCAAGTTCCGATACTTGAAGAGGCGATCAAAATCGCTCTCGAAAACCGCCCTGAAATGCGCCAGGCGCTGCTCGACACGCAGAACAAAGATATTGATGTGCGGTACACCCGCAACCAGAAGCTGCCGAGTTTGGATGTCACCGCCGGGTACAACCAGAACGGCGCCGGAGGAACAAAAATCGAACGCAGCGGTCTTGCAGGCAACGCCAGCAGGGTTATTCCGGGTAGCGTCGGAGACGCATTCGGCCAGCTCTTCGGCTACAACTACACAGGCTATTCGTTCGGATTCTCATTCGTTCTGCCCCTGAGCAATAAGTCTGCGGAAGCTGATTACGAACGCGCGCTGAACGAACAGCGCCTGTCGAAGAGCAAGATGGATGTCACGGCTCAGCAAATCGCGCTCGACGTTCGCAATGCGCTAACACAGGTCGAGATGAACCGCGCGCGTATTGAAACGGCAAAGACAACTCGTGAACTGGCACAGCAAAAACTGGAAGCGGAACAGGCGAAGTTCGGCCTGGGTACTTCCACGCTACGGTTTGTTCTTGAAGAGCAGCGGAACGTTGCGCAGGCGGAATCCAACGAGCTTCAGGCAGTGGTCAATTTCACAAAATCGCTAGTCGATCTGGATAAGTCGATGGGACTGACTCTCTCGAAGAACAATATCGAGATCGATAAAACGCTCAAGGGCGGTGCGAGCGCGAACTAAGACTGTTGGGGCGGTCTGTGACCCCCCACGATCATCTCGCGAGCGTAGAATTGCCGGCGGTCATAGACCGCCGCTACAGCAAGAAAAGGCCGCATCAAGACATCCCTTGATGCGGCCTTTCTATTCTCCCTGGCCGGCGAACGGTCAGAGTTTCTTAGTCGTTCCTGGACGCCACTGATCCCTCGGTCTTGGGAACCATGATCGTCATTGACACGGCGCGATTCTTTTCGCGGCCATCCTTTGTCTTGTTCTCCGCAACCGGCTTCTCGGCGCCAAAGCTGATCTCGTGAATCTTGTAAACGGGAACGGCTTTATCTACGGCCAAATACCGCCTGACCGCCTCAATGCGGCGCTCACCAAGCCTCACGTTGTAATCCTTATCCCCAGTGGAATCGGTTCGGCCTTCCAGCACCACGATGGCATCTGGATTCTGCACGAGGGTAGCCGCAATCTGATCGAGGACATCGGTGTACTGCTTATCTAGTTTTGCGCTATCGAACTTGAACTGAATGGATTTCTCGTCAGTAACGTTGTACATGTTCCGGTTCTGGAATTTTGTGCCGAGAACGTTGACTTCGTTGACTGCGCGGTCAGCCGTTGTGCGTGCTTGCCCGGCGCGTTGATCGACATTTTGGACATCGCCTTTCAACGAGTTCATGCCTTCTGTTGTCTTTGTATCGAGTGCTGAAACTTTCGTATCCACACCCGAAACTCTGGTATCCACGGTAGTGATTTTCTTGTCAAGCGTGTCCCGGATCTCTTTCATGTTGCTTTCATTGGTTTCGATCCGGGCGGTCAGCGCGTCCGACGATGCACCTACGGTCTTCCGGACGTATCCCTTCGAAGCGCAGCCGCTCGTGGCGGCTAGCGTCGCGGAGATCAAAAGAAGTATCGACAGTCTTTGCATATGCTTTCCTTTCCCTTCTAAATCGCCGGATCGGAGAACCGGCACCCTAGGGATTTAGCAAAAACTGTGCCGTTTCGGCATGGGTCGGAGAATTCAGAGACGAATGCCTAAATCACCATTAGTCTTAGGTTTCTAGGCTTGCGGGCGATTTCGGTAATTCAGGTAGACGTCCCCGAACCTGCAAAAAACATGGAAGATATCCAGGATTACGGCCGTTTGCGCCGATCTGCATCGATCTTCTTCAGCCGGTCGAGTTCCGTGGTGAGTTGCTTCATTTTTTGATCGCGCTGTCTGACGTTCGCGGCCGCTTCATCCAGCTGCGCATGAAGCGACATGATCAGATTCGCGGATGCTTTAAGCGGACTATTCGGATATTCGTCAATGAGTTGCTTAAATGTGGCGGCGGCGCGCTGCCAATCCGTAGCTGGAGCAGGGCGCAATGCATAGATCAGGCCGAGATGAAACAGAGCTTGATCCCGCTGGTCGCCCGAATGAGTGGCTCGTGCGCTGCCTCATCGTAGCTGCCTGAAACGAACGCACGATTCGCTGCCTCCAGTGGCGACACGTCGGCAGGCGGCGGTGTAATGGGTGGAGGCGGCTCGGGAGCAGGCGTAACGGGCGGAGGCGGCACGGGTCGAGGCAGAACAGAGGGAGGAGGTACAGGCGGACGCGCCGCAACGGCCGCACGCTTATGACAACCGGCGGCCACCAATGCAACGGAGATCGCAATGACGGCTACACAGTTTGTCCGCATGAGAGGACCTCCTCACGTGCAGCAGGTTGCAGTACAAATAAGAATGCACTCCCGCCGTTCGGATTGTCTTCAACCCAGATCTGCCCGCGATGGGCCTCCACAATCGTTTTGCAAATCGCGAGCCCTAAGCCGACTCCATGCCCCGCCACGTTCTTTCCCCGCCTGAGCTGATGGAACTTCTGAAAGATCCGTGATTTCTCATCATCCGGCACACCCGGACCGGAGTCCGAGACCGAAATCAGGATTTCGCGCGCCTTGCCTTGACCAACTCTTGTCACGATTTCACCGCGGTTCGGCGAGAATTTCAATGCATTTTCGTACAGATTCCCAATCACCTGCACGATCCGCTC
>QHXA01000019.1:0-1888 GCA_003222755.1 Acidobacteriota bacterium | reverse complement strand
AAGCGAATTTCTTTCTCGCGTGCTTGCACCGCGAACTCGTCGATAACATCCTGGATCAGCGGGACAATGTCATGAGCCGCAATGCGGTATTCCATCGTACCCGCTTCCATTCGAGAAACGTCCAGAAGATTGCCCACCATCGCCGCCAAACGCTCAGCACTGTTGTAGTTCAAACGGATGAGGTTCTTTTGTTGTTCATTCAACGAGCCTGGAATTTCCTGAAGCAGCAGGTGCATCACCTGGCGAATGGACGCGAGCGGCGCTTTCAAATCGTGCGAAACATGTGAGACGAAATCCTTCTTCATCTGGTCCAGCTCGCCGAGCCGCTCGGTCATCACGTTGAAGTCGCGCGCCAGTTCCGCGAATTCATCGTTGCCACGCGCGGGCAAGCGATGCCAAAACTGCCCTTTTGCGATCGCGCGCGTTCCTTGCGTGAGCCGGCGCAAGGGCTGATTGATAGAACGCACGATCAGGACGGCAACGATGATGCCAAGCAGCAGCGAAAACAAGCCAGCTATCCATGAAACCCGCTCCGCGTTTCCACCGACCTTCGCCGCCTCGGCAACGCGTTCTTTGATCGCCACCTGGACCGCGTCCAGCATCACTTCGGCTTGCGCTTCAAGGTGATTTACGGCAAGCGTCAGGTCGGGCGGCAGTTCATCCGGGTCCCATGTCTTATTCTGCTGCTTCAGCCGGTTGAAGACGAGCCAGTAATCGTCCAAGGCCTCTCGCAATTTCGCAAGCTGTGCTTGTTCACGGTCGGAATCGGCCGTCTGCCGCAATCGAACAAGATCTTCGAGGAAATCGTTGCGAAAACCGGCGATTTGCTCGTCGTATATGGGATCGCGTCCAGCGAAGTACTTCCTTGAATCCTCGCCAAGCAGAGCGGCGAGTTTCTGCATTTCGAGAACGGTCGTGGCCGATTTGACGTTGATCTCGGACAAATCGCGATTCACCGCCTGCATCTGATGAATGGCGGAAAGTTGATGGCCGAGAATAACCATCGCCACCAACATTATGCTCAGGAAACCCAGGATGGTCTTGCTTGAAACCTTCATGTTCTTACTGCCATCCGGTTATGCCTCGATGCCGTAGCTTTTCAACTTGTTGTAGATGGTCTTCACGTCGACGCCGAGCTGACGTGCCGCTTCGGCTTTGTTGTTGGCGGCGCGCTCCAGAGTTTTCAGGATGAGCTCGCGCTCCGCGTCAGCGACGGTTGTTTCGCCGACGGCAAAGACCAATTTTTCGGGTCTCAGGGAAGGGTTGCGAACGTAGGGCGGCAGGTCCTTTTCCTCAATCCAATCGCTTTTTGCGAGAACGACGGAGCGTTCAATCACGTTCCTCAGCTCGCGGACATTGCCTGGCCAAGCATATGCTTTAAGCATCGCGAGGGCCTCATCCGTTGCGCCTTCAATAGTCAGACGGTGTTTCGTGTTGAATTCCGTGATGAAATGCTGGACCAGAAGGGCAATGTCGTCGGCTCGCGCACGAAGTGGCGGAAGGGCGATCGGTACGACGTTCAACCTGTAGTAAAGATCCTCGCGCAGTTTTCCGTCTTCAATCGCCTTCATGGGATCGCGATTCGTAGACGCAAGTACTCGCACATCGAATTCGAATTCGTAGCTGCCGCCAAGCCTTCGTACTTTTCCATCCGCGAGAACGCGTAATAATTTCGGCTGCAATGCCATCGGCATTTCGGCGATTTCATCAATCAGAAGCGTGCCACCATTCGCCTGCTCAAAGACTCCTTGCCGGGTTGCGACTGCGCCGGTGAAGGCGCCACGCTCGTGCCCAAATAGTTCGCTTTCGATCAGTGACTCTGGAATCGCGGCAGCGTTGATTGCGACGAATGGTTTATCCTCACGCCGGCTCATCTTATGAATCGTCC
>QHXA01000018.1:24676-25106 GCA_003222755.1 Acidobacteriota bacterium | reverse complement strand
ATTTAACCGCAAGGCAGTGAAGCCATCATCGATAAGGTGCTTATTCGTGACAGCGTAAAGATGTGTCCAGCCTGGATGGACAGATGGAACCTGTACAAGAAAGCCACATCCGCCCGTTTGTTTTCCTTCGTTGGCATCGATTACGGAGCGATAAACGTAAAATGAGCAATCGAGCACTTCCAGCGGTATTCGCGGCATAGGCTTCTCCCAAACCCTGTAAGAATATCCGTGGTGGCTTCGCTTGGTCACCCATCTTCCTTGAGTAATCACATACCCTCCGAAAGATAATTCTTGCTATGCTTGAGCTGCTCATGCATAATGCTTGCATGAACAGATTGGATAACGCGAGACGCTCTCGAGTGATTCGATGCTTGGTTGCAGGAACCTCCGTTCGCGCTACCGTCCGTATGACTGGCGTAGCGAAGAAAAC
>QHXA01000018.1:12426-24417 GCA_003222755.1 Acidobacteriota bacterium | reverse complement strand
CCTCTCGCCTTCGTCACAGGGTCCAAGTGACGTCGGACGGCCACAGGTCGTACTTGATCGCGATTGAAGAGGCTTTTGGGGCGACGGTGGATTACGCAATGCTTATAAAACTGTATGGAAAGCCGCTGGAGAACGAAACGCGCTATTCCCCCGCTGAGTGCATCGGAATTGAAACGAAGATTATTAGCGGCGACCCTGACGTGGTTTGCGAGTTTCTTCGAGAAACCATTGGTCAGCCGGGTAAAGCGTCTCATTTGCATCCGCATAGTGAGATTCTGCCGCTCGATATAAGACGTGGAGATGTGTTTCCACTTGCGGCAATTGCGCTGCATTATATGAACTACAACTTCTGCCGGATTCACCAAACGCTGCGTATCACTCCAGCAATGGCTGCAGGAATCACAGACCACGTCTGGGATACGGAAGATGTCGTGCGGTTGCTTGAAGCGAGTGAGCCGCAGCAACTTGGACAGAAGAGGCGACCGTACAGGAAACGGGCGTCCTAAATTTGAAAGTAGCCCACTACCGAAAATTCCTTGAAATGATCGATACCTTGGGTGGATAGTTACACAAAATACTTTTGCATTTTTGATTCGAAGGCCTGCGTGTCTATGTACAAATGGAGCTACCGATGAAGAACCGGCTATTCGTTGGTTGTGTGGTGATGGTGTCCGCGGTTCTCGGTTACGGGCAGGCGGCCAGGCCACAGACGCCATCCCCCGGCACTGCCGTCGCGCCAGCCTCGAGCGGAGCGAGTGGAACGGCGCAGCGCGCGCTTCTCGATCAGTACTGTGTCACTTGTCATAACGACCGTACGAGAAGAGCCAATCTTTCGCTGGAGAAACTGGATCTCACAACCCATGTAGGTGGTAACCCGCAATTTTGGGAGAAGGTCGTGCGAAAACTTCGCGCCGGCGTAATGCCCCCACCGGGCATGCGGCGGCCCGATTTCGCTGCTTACACTGCGCTAACGGAGTGGCTGGAAACTGAAATTGATCGCAAAGCGAAGCTAAATCCCGGAACCGTAGTACTCCATCGTTTGAACCGTGCCGAATACGCCAATGCCGTTCGCGATCTCCTGGATCTCGAGATCGATCCCGCGACGCTTCTGCCGCCAGATGATTCGAGCAGAGGCTTTGATAACGTAGCGGGCTCGTTAGGCTTGTCTCCGACACTGCTGGAGTCCTATGCGAACGCGGCGGGGAAGATCGCACGCATGGCCGTGGGCTATTGGAAGACGCCGACGGAAAGAACCTATATCGCACCTAGCGATACCTCACAGGAATACCAAATCGAGGGTCAGCCTTTCGGCACCCGTGGCGGAATGGTCGTGACTCATGTCTTTCCGGCCGATGGCGAATACAAATTCTCTCTTAAGGAATTCGTCCTCGGCCCCTACGTTGGAGACGAGCAACTCGAGCTCAATATTGACGGCGAGCGAGTACAGCTGTTCGAGTGGAATAATCTCAAAGGCGGTAACCCAGGAGCCGATGGAGACACCGGCGGCGGGCTGGAACTGACGGTCCCAGTGAAAGCCGGCACGCATAGGGTCGGAGTGACGTTCCTGGCCACGAACTTTCGGCCGAGCCTCGATCTGGCCAGGCACTACGCGCGGAGCACGCTTGAAAATAGCAGGATCGCCGGCTTTAGCAATTACCCCGAGGTCGGTCTTCTGCGGATTCAAGGACCCTTCAGTGCCGAGCGTCCGGCAAGCTCGCGCAGCATGCGGAAGGTTTTTACGTGCCGTCCTTCGAATGCGACTCAAGAGGAGCCCTGCGCCAAGGAAATCATTTCGACTCTGGCGCGGCGTGCGTATCGGCGTCCTGTGACTGCGGAAGATCTTGAAGGATTAATGACTTTTTATCAGGAGGGCCGTAAGGGTGCCACGTTTGAGGACGGGATTGAAATAGCTATTCGGAGAGTCTTGGCGAGTCCGCAATTCCTGGTGCGTGTCGAAAAAGAACCGTCCAACCTGGCCACGGGCCAAACCTATCGCATTAGTGATTTGGAACTGGCTTCCCGCTTGTCGTTTTTCTTGTGGAGCAGCATCCCGGATGATGAACTGATCAACTTGGCTAGTCAGGGAAGACTGAGCAATGCAGCCGTGCTCGAGCAGCAGGTGAAACGGATGCTTGCCGACTCTCGATCTGAAGCTTTGGTCAGCAACTTCGCCGCCCAGTGGTTGTACCTGCGGAATTTGAAAGCGACATCTCCGGTGGCAACAAGCTATCCCGACTGGGACGATCAACTGCGGCAGGCTTTTCGGCGTGAGACGGAACTCCTGTTTGATAGCGTGGTGCATGAGGATCGGAACGTCCTGGATTTCTTGACGGCAAACTATACGTTCGTCAATGACCGGCTCGCGAAGCACTACGGCATCCCCAATGTTTATGGATCGCAATTCCGCAGGGTGACGTTGGGACCGGAACTCGACTACCGGCGAGGATTGCTGGGCAAAGGAAGCGTCCTGGCGATAACTTCCGTTCCCGATAGAAATTCACCGGTCAAGCGCGGTGTATGGATACTGGACAATATCCTGGGTACCCCGCCTCCGGAACCTCCACCGAACGTTCCGCCGTTGGAGGATACAACCGGCGAACCTGGAAAAATTCTGACAGTCCGTGAGAAGCAGACGCTACACCGCAAGAATGAGCCGTGCGCAAGTTGCCACAAACTTTTCGATCCGATGGGCTTTGCGCTCGAGAATTTTTCCGCAGACGGTAGTTGGCGAACCAAGGATGGAGGCGACGGAGGAGTTCCTATTGACGCGGCAGTCGAACTGCACGATGGCCAACTGGTCAATGGACCCGCCGGCTTGAGACAGGCGCTTCTGCGGTATTCCCCCCAATTTGTCCGTATGGTGACGGAGAAGCTGATGACATACGGATTGGGCCGCGGTATTGAATATTACGATATGCCTGTGATCCGCTCCATCGTGCGGGATGCGAGCAGGAATAACTATCGGTTTTCATCGATCGTGTTGGGTATCGTCAAGAGCGCTCCATTCCAGATGAGAGTGAAACTGGAAGAAAGCGCCGGTAATAATTAAATGGGTCCTTCCTAAGGAGGCCAGATATGTTTGTCACAAAAAAACACATTCCTCGCCGCACGTTTCTACGCGGCTGTGGTGTGACGTTAGCTTTGCCGTTCATGGAGTCGATGCTTCCCGCGCAGACGCCTCTGCGCAAGACAGCAGCAAGTCCCGGTTCCGTGAGACGTTTTGTCGGTATCTGGCATCCGCATGGTGCAGCGCCAGGCTATTGGAGTCCTCTGCAGGAAGGTTCCAACTTCGAATTCTCGTTTATCACGAAACCATTGGAGCCATTCCGTGATCGCGTGGTCCTGATCACCGGATTGGATGCTACGGGGTCAAGCGCGACTGCGGAGGAACCCGGAGGAGACCATGCGCGCGGGGCGAATCTATTGTCCGGCGCCCGCCCACGAAGGGATTCGGTGAGTCCTTATCTGGGTGTCACGATTGATCAGATCATCGCGAACAAGTGGGGCAAAGACACGCTATTGCCATCCATCCAACTTGGGATCGAGGATCCCGGCAACAATACCGGCAACTGCAACTGGGGTTACAGTTGCAGTTACTCAAACTCGATCTCGTGGCCAACGCCGGCGACGCCGCTTCCGACCGAAATCAATCCGCGTATGGTATTCGAGCGCTTGTTCGGCGACGGTGCTAGCGTAGACGAGCGAGTTATCGACCGAAAGCGGACCGGCAGCATCCTCGATTCCGTGACCCGAGAGATTGCGGTTTTCAAAAAAGGCATCCCTGCGGGCGATCGGCTCAAGCTCGACACGTATCTTGAGAACGTTCGTGAGATTGAACGGCGAATCCAGAATATAACCAGCAAACCCGAGGGCTCCGGTACGTCTTTCGAGGTCCCATTCGGGATACCCACAAATAGCGATGAGCATTTCAAGCTCATGTACGACTTGATAGCGGTGGCTTTCCAAGCCGATATCACTCGCGTCGCTACACTGATGTTAGGCCGCGATCTCACCTCCAGCAATTTCCCAGTATCTGGCTTCAATGGACCGTGGCATGGAACGTCTCACCATGGCGACATTCCGGCGAATAAGGCCAACTATTCCAAGATCAACCGCTATCACGTACAGAATCTGGCGTACTTCTGCGACAAGCTGCGCAATATTCCCGACGGCGATGGCAACGTTCTAGACCACGTGTTGATCTACAAAGGAACCAACATGGGGAACTCGCATCGGCACGCGCACGAGAAAATACCGATTGAACTTGTCGGTGGAGTTGACGGCACTTTCAAGGGAAACCGTCACCTTGTATTCCCAGACAACACGCAGAGGAACTCCAACATGTTGCTCAGCATCCTCGACCTGTACGACATTCACCGGGATAACATCGGCGACAGCACTGGGCGTCTGCCTGGGTTAGCCTAAGATCTCCGGGAGAATTTCCGATGAAATGGAGATTTGGAAAAGCTGTAATGGGCGTGGCCGTTGCCGTCATCGCGACCGCGTTAGTGATGCCCGTGGCCGCACAAAACCGAAGAGGACGAAATCGACCACTAGTGGATCTTCCCAGTGGTCCGGTAAGGCAAGTCATCCTCAATAACTGCACCGCGTGCCACGGTATAGATGACTATGCCTACTATGCCATGGACAGAGCCGGATGGCAGAAGCTCATCGAAACCATGAAGGAGAAGGGAGCTGTTATTTCCGACGACGACCGGGCTACTCTTCTCGACTGGCTCGTGGCTAAATTTGGCCCGGATTCGAAGCCATTCCCGAGGGCACGAGCCGACGGCCCTATCCTCAATTTTGGTGGTGGCGACACTGCAGCCCGGGACGCTGCCGCCAAACGACTTGTCGACACCGTATGCAGGACATGTCACACACTGGAACGGATAGAAGTCGCGAAATACACCGAAGACAAGTGGCGAGAGATCGTGAACGACATGAAGACTAGGGGAGCTCAGCTCGATGCCGCCGATGTTGCGCCTCTGGCCACGTACCTTGCCAAAACCTATGGTGCGAATTGATATGAGCATTGACACGGCGAACTCTATCCGCAAAGGATCAGCCTCAATTCAAACGGCCGTTGCCGTGGTGGGGTTGACGCTTGCAGTCGCGGTGACGGCATCCGCGCAACAGCCCGTCCAGGCTCCCGCACCAAGGACAGCGGCACAAGCCTACAAGAATATTCAAGTACTCAAAGATATTCCCAACACACAATTGATTCCAACCATGCGATTCATCTCGGCTGCGCTTGGTGTGGAATGCGAGTTCTGCCATATGGGAGACCGCTCCGTGGACACGCCCAACAAGAACACGGCGCGGAAAATGATGATGATGATGGCTTCGATCAACAACACGTCGTTCAACGGGCGTATGAACGTCACTTGCTACACGTGCCATCACGGCAACAACAGTCCAATCGGCACGCCGACGCCGACCGGACGATATTCCGAGTTGGGCGCAACCGTGTTCTTCAAGCCCGACGGAGGACCCTTGGCTGGCGGCCGGGATGAAGTTATGGCCGAGGCATACAAGGAATACATGGCCAAAGATCGCCTCGCCGGAGTGCCCGCGCCGGACCAAATTCTTTCCAAGTACGTGACTGCGCTCGGGGGCGAGCAGGCGATTCGAAAAGTGAACACCCGATTGATCACGGGAATGGCGGAATTGCAAGCCGATGTCCGAGGCGCCGCGCCAGCCATACATGCTCCGGTGGAGATCGCTTCGAAGGCTCCAAATCAGTGGGTGACGACTTTCCGAATGGCGAACGGTACGACGGCAAATGGTTTCGACGGCAACGTTGCATGGCTTCAGGCCGCCAATGGCATCGTCACCGACGTCACCGGGCCAACGAATGCCCCGCTACCACCGTTGGCTCGCGTGAAGCGTAATGCGGACTTTTACGAACCTCTGAATCTGAAGCGTCAGTATTCGCGAATGACACTGGTCGGCGTCGAAAAAGTTCGGGACCGCGATACATACGTCGTCGTCGGTTTCCCGGAGGGAGATACACCCGAGCGGCTCTACTTCGATAAAGACACCGGCCTGCTCCTGCGTAAGACGATCGTCGTACCGACTGCCTTGGGCGATTATCCGATTCAGAATGACTACGACGATTATCGCGATGTTGGGGGAGTCAAGGTGCCCTACCTCGTTCGGACCACCAGTATCAGTCCCGCGGAAGACATGACCATTCACGTCGAGAGAGTGCAGAACAACCCCATGTTTGACGCGAACAGATTTACAAAGCCAGCGTCTCGGCAACCGGCAAGCCGGAATCAGTAGACAATCAAGCGCATTAATCATCAATCAGTTTTCAATTCTCATCAAGAGGGGAGCTTTGTTCATTCGTCACTTTTTCTCCAAACCCCTTGATGATGCCCATCCCCAGGTGTATAAGCGTTTCAACAAATAATTAGCAAAAAGCGAAAACGGGTTTCTGATTCTTAAGCCGGGGCGACGCACTGCAACCACTGCACGGACCATCACGCTCAACGCTCGAATCGACTTCTAAGCGAGTCGGAGGCATCTATGAAAAAGCTATTCAGAGCAGCAGTCCTGTTGTGCTCGCTTTTATCAACTCCGGTGTTTGCACAAACCAGTAACGCCACTGTGGGTGGAACCATTTCTGACGCCTCGGGTGCTCTACTTCCGGGCGTGATACTCACGGCAACGAATGTTGCGACTGGAATCGTGACCACCGTCGTCAGCAACGAAGCGGGGGCTTACCAGTTTGCCAGCTTGCAGACAGGCACCTATACGGTTGGCGCTGCGTTACCTGGTTTCCAGACTCAGACCTACAACAATGTCGCACTCGGGGTCTCGCAGCAGGTCCGGCTGAACTTCACACTGCAAGTGGGCAGCTTAGCGCAGTCCGTTGAAGTGACTGAGGCGAGCGAGACAGCCATTGCGACGACGTCCTCCTCCGTGGGCACCGTACTGCCGGACCACACGGTGCGCGATCTTCCCTTGGGAGGCCGCAATGTGATGGATTTTCTGTCGATGACAGCGGGCGCCGGACCAACCAGCGGAGGCCCCGGCAACGAAGGCTATTTCTCCGGCGGGCGGCTCAGCATGGTGAACACGACCCGAGACGGTTTTATCGTTTCAGACGGACGCTATAATTTCGGAGCATTTTCGGCCACATTTACCAGTCCCGACCTGGTCGAGGAAGTTCGCGTCATTACCGCAAACGTCGATGCCGAGGCCGGGCGCGGCTCCGGGCAGGTGCAGATGGTGACGCGCTCGGGAACCAATCAGTTCCGCGGTAGCGCATTTTGGACCAACCGCAACTCGGCGCTCGATGCAAGCAACTGGTTCAACAACTTCAACCGTGTCCAGAAGGATTACGAAAACCGCAACCAATTTGGGATTCGTCTGGCTGGGCCGATCATCCGGAACAAGACGTTCTTCTTCTTCCTTGTGGACGAGCAGCGCGACCTCTTTCGCCAGACTTTCGTCGGTCCCGTTCTGACTCCGCCCGCACGGCAAGGCATCTTCCGATTTTTTCCGGGCGCCGACAACCAGAACTCGACACAGAATAGCCCGACTGTCGACCGGAACGGCAATCCGGTCCCGCCTGCAAATGCGACCGGTGAACTGCAGCAGTTCACTGTGTTCAATCGCGATCCCTTCCGGCCGGGATACGATCCGACCGGCTTTATGCAGAACGTGATGCTCGCTCGAATGCCGCTACCCAACGATTACACCGTTGGTGATGGCCTTAATACCGCCGGCTACCGGTGGACGCGCCGGGTTAACGGGATTGAGCTGAACCAGGGAAATGGATTTGACATCAACCGCGATCAGTTCGACACACGAATCGACCATAGCTTCAATGCGAATTACAAACTCAGCTTCATCTATACGTATGAGCACGACCTAAACAACGCGGAAAATGCAGGGATCCCGCAGTGGCCAAATGGCTATTATGGCGACAACTACAAATGGCCGATGGTGGCCAACTTCTCTCTGGTATCGACACTGTCGCCCAAGATTGTGAACGAACTGCGCGTGGGCTATCGCCGGACGAAGCAATACAGTTGGGGACCTATGTTCGCAGGAAGAACAA
Source organism: Acidobacteriota bacterium (assembly GCA_003222755.1). Classification (GTDB taxonomy): domain Bacteria; phylum Acidobacteriota; class Terriglobia; order 20CM-2-55-15; family 20CM-2-55-15; genus 20CM-2-55-15. Next base: position 16,343 of record QHXA01000018.1, on the reverse strand, counting down.
CAGAAAGTGAGGAAACCGGCGAGAAGGGGAAAGCGGCGTATGCACTGCTTCCCAAGTCCAACGGTATCCCGTTCGGTGTGGTAACCTCGCTGTTCCCGAACAACTTTATGTTTTGGGCCGCGGCGGACGGAGCCACCCGCGAGCAGACGAGTCCGCTCGAGAGTTATGGGGACACGATCAGTTTCACTAAAGCTGCTCACGCATTCAAGGTGGGTGGCGAAGTGCGCACAGGCAGATCCAATGCCGGCAACGACAGCAATTTCTTTCCGCTGGCTTCGCTCGGCCCAGGCGGCGTGCCGGTACAGGGCATCGATAACAGCGTCATACCCGGCCTCAGCGGCAATAATCAAGCGACGGCGCGAAACCTGCTGACCGATCTTTCGGGCTCGATCAACCAAATCGCGGAGGCCTTCGATCTGAGAACTTCGAAGGACCTGGTATTTCGCGGATACAAGGACGGCGTGAAGTTGCGGCGTCGCGACCACCGGAACAAGGAGTTCTCGGCGTTCTTCAAAGATACCTGGAAATTTCGTCCGTCATTGACGCTCAACCTGGGAATCCGGTGGGACTACTTCAGTGTTCCTTGGGAAGCCGACGGTCTGTTTGGACGCGCTGTTGGCGGCGAGAAAGGACTATGCGGTATCTCCTGCGGTGACCTAACGGTGATCGAGCTTGTGGGTAAGAACTCGCCCAATCCGAACAGGCAAATTTGGGATGATGACTACAAGGACTTCGCTCCATCTGTCGGCTTGAGTTGGTCGCTTCCGTGGTTTGGGAAAGATAAGACGGTGCTCCGTGCCGGCTATGGCTTGGCCTATCCTGGAAATCCGATGTTCGGTACCGCGATCCGTGACGTGGCAGGTTCGATTCCCACGGTCCAAGAGGGTTCTACAAACACAGGCATTTTCTATACGCCGGCGAATTTCCTGTCGCTGGCCAACATTTCGCTACCTATACCGCAGCAATTTGCGCCGCTTCAGCCGGTCCCGATCGACGGCGCCCGGAACGACGTCATGCAGGGGGCAGCTGATCACCGCGTAAGCCCTTACGTTCAAAACCTCAACTTTCAGGTTCAGCGCGAGCTGCCTGGCCACATCTTGCTGAGCACGGCATATGTCGCGAGCAAAGGCACGAAGCTCTGGAATGCACTTCCGATCAATGGAGTGGATATTTTCAGGAATGGTTTTCTGGACGCGTTCAACACCACGCGCGCAGGAGGAAACGCACCGCTGTTCGATCAGATGTTGAGAGGTCTGAACATTCCGGGTGCCGGTGTTGTTAACGGCACCACGGTTACAGGGTCCAACGCGTTGCGCGCGTACACGCCCACGCGAACATTCATTGCAAACGGCAGCGTCGGCCAATTGGCGGATTTCCTGAACCGCAGTCAGAACGTTACAGGCAAGGGTGGAGGTTTCGTCCGCAATGGAGGGTTGCCCGAGAATTTTTTTGCGCGGAATCCACAGTTCAGCGAGGTGAGAGTGCACGGGAACCCGAGCAACTCGACTTATCATGCCCTGCAAGTGCAGTTGACGAAACGCTTGTCGAATGGCTTCACAAGTCAGTCTACGTACACGTGGAGCCGGACTTTGGGACAAACTTCAGGAGAGGCCGACAGCAATCTAACCCCGCGAGATCCAAACAACCTTAGGCTGGACAAGGCGGTGCTCAATTATCACCGGACGCATGCTTTCCGTAGCAACGCCACATTCGAGTTGCCGTTCGGACCGAACCGTCGATTGCTCGGCAACACGCCGGGATTCGTGCAGCGCTTGGTTGAGCGTTGGCAATTGGGTGGAATATTTAGCTCGACCTCCGGTGCGCCTCTGACCATCACTGCCCCCACGTCAACGACCTGGCAGACCACAATCAACATGACGCCGAATATTGTCGGCGATTTTCCCAAGCACACCGGGAAGGCCACCAAACTGTCCAATGGCGTGACTTACTTCCCTGGGCTTGTGCAAATCACAGATCCCGCAGTAGCCGGCGTCTCCCCACTGAATGCACTGAGCGGATCTTTCAGTAACAAGGCCATCACGGACTCCCAGGGACGGCTGCTCCTCGTAAATCCGGCTCCCGGACAGGTCGGCAGTCTTGGCGTTAGATGGATCGAAGGGCCGGCACTTTTGGGTTTGGACATGAACTTAATCAAGCGCGTCAGGATTAGCGAGAGCAAGGAGTTTGAACTGCGTGTGGATTCGGTCAATGTGCTCAACCATCCGCAGTGGGGCGATCCTGTCGTGAACATTAATTCCACGAGCTTCGGCCGTATCACAACCGCAACGGGCAACCGCCGATTCGTCGCAAGCGCGGGAGGGGTCGAAAGGATCTTGCCGAAGTTAGGCGACGGTGCGGCACGACCTTCTCACGGTCATCGAGGCCTATCGAAAAAACGCGAAGTGAAGGAAGCGTTAGATGCTGCTTGCTGTCGCCGTGAGCTTCGGTCAATATCTCCGCTAAAAACGGGAGGAGAATGCTGATGTCTCGAAGATTCGTTCGAATGTGTTTGGTACTGGTGGTGTTCGCGCTGATCGGCGCAATGGCGCAGGCGCAACTTCCGAATCCTTATGGCGCATCGATCGGTATCGAGGGCGCGAAGAAGGTCGCAGCAGCTGCAATCACTGAGGCCAGAAAGAGCAATTTGAATATGGCCGTGGCCGTCGTCGACACTGCAGGCAATCTTGTCTATTTTGAAAAGATGGACGGAACGCAGATCGGCAGCGTGAATGTGGCTCAAGACAAGGCCCGCTCGGCCGCGCTATTCAAACGTCCGACGAAGGCTTTCCAGGATGTCGTTGCCGGCGGCGGCGTTGGTCTGAGGATCCTTGCGCTCGAAGGCGCAGTGCCGGTCGACGGCGGTGTACCGCTTATCTCGGAAGGTAAGATTGTCGGCGCGATCGGGCTCTCCGGCGGCACGAGCGATCAGGATGGCCAGTGTGCGCAAGCAGGTGCGAACGCGCTGAAGTAGACGCGAACGCGGGTCTAGGCACACCTTCCATCGTGGAACGATCAGGTGAAGGAGGGCCTTCGCCCAGGCAGGCTGAGGAGGATTCATGGCTCTGGTCACGTGCCCCGAATGTGGACAACGGGTCTCCACGGATGCCGCATCGTGCCCACATTGCGGAAAGGTCTTATCTCGTGGCGCTGCCGCGCCGTCCGTCGGTTCGGGCGGGATCGTGTTCGCGCCTGCGGCGACGCCTCCGGGTCCCGAGCAGTCGCTCTGGGAAGGTGGTCCATCGCTGGCCCTGGTTTATGGCAAGGTGTTGCGGCTCGTCATCTGGGTGGTTGTCCTATACACGATCGGATATGTCGTTATTAGCTTCGGACTGCCGGCGGTGGCATCGATCTCCGCTGACATTCGAGCTTCGATCGAAGAAAATGCGGACATGGTTAAATGGGCGATTGTCGCGCTACTCGGCATCGCGGCCGTGCCGTCGATGATCGCGTTGCCGCTCGCCGTGGCTCGGCTCAAGAGCACTCATTACAAGGTGACGAACCAGCGCATCCTCATTGAATATGGGATTTTCTCGAAGTCGCTGCAAGAGATCGACATGCGGTCAGTCGATGATACCGAATTTCACCAGACGTTTCTGGAGCGGATCTTCGGCATCGGCGAGGTATGGATCGTCTCGACCGACAAAATCACGCCGAGGGTGGTCCTGCATGCAATCCATGAGCCTCGAAACACGCGCGAACTGATCCGCGCCACCGCATACCAAGTGAGTCAGCGGCAGTTGTTTACACGTTCGACGTGAGGACGTGCATTGTGAGTGGCTCTTCCTTCTAGTCAGTTAAAGTAATCGGCGACTGGTAAAGCTTCGCGGTTCTCCGCTGCGTGGATCAATGAACGCCAACCGGTTCGCGAGGAGCTGCAACGGAGGGTCTCCCTCACGCTTTTTGCTGATCTCGGGATA
>QHXA01000018.1:10027-12392 GCA_003222755.1 Acidobacteriota bacterium | reverse complement strand
ATGTGAACGCGGAGTTGATGCTTCTTGCCCGTCCGTGGAACGAGCCGGAAAAGCCCCGTGCCTTCGTGTTGTTCCAGCAATTCGATTTCGGTAATCGCGTTGGCCGGCCCCTCCACGATCTTCTGGCGAAACCATGGTTCGCCCCGCTCGATCCTGTTCTCGATGCGCCAGTGCATGCGGTTTGCCGCATCCTTTATATATGCAATCGCGCGGTACTCCTTCTCGATCAAGCCTTCGGCGAATAGCCGGTGGTACTGCCCCCGAACATCGACGTTCGTCGTCAGGAGAAGAAGTCCCGCGGTCTCACTATCGAGACGGTGCATCGGCGCGAGGGTGTCCAGGCCCGTGGTCCTCTGCAGACAAGCCAGCAGCGATCGCTCGACGTATTGTCCAACCGGAGTCACCGGCATCCCGTGCGGCTTATCGACAATAAGGATGTCCTCGTCACGATGAATGATCAGCGGTTCCTCAGCAGGAGCAGGTTCCGACGGAACCTCCTTCCGGTAAAAGACAAAAATCCCGTGACGGTACGGAGAATCTTCGCTCACTGTCGTTCCATCGCTTAGCGTCACAACACCACGGGAAACTCGCTCTCGCCAAATACTCGGATCGATGCGCGGAAAACGGGCAAACAAATACTCGAGTATGGTCAGCGGAGGAGATTCGAGCTTTGGAAGGTACAAGCGCGATGCAGTCATAGTTAACTTTTCGGCTTCCTCAACTGGACGGCAGACTCAAAGAGTCGGACCGTGATCGAACTGTTCTGGAAGTTTTCCCCTCGTCGAAGGGTAATAGCATACTTGACTCATCGTGGACTCAGGGGAGAGGAGATAAATCTGACCAATGCTCAATTCTCATCCGAGGAGGCAGAAGCGGCACAAAATCCGAAGTCTGCGTCTCATCGGATGAACATCGGGAATTGAGAATTGAACATTGGTCAGATCTCGTAGCCGAATAGTTACGGTTTTTTATTGGTACTACCATCCGCGGCGTTTACACTCCTCTGCATTGCGAAACCGCACAACTGCATCACTGCCGAACCTGGCGTGGCACTGCCAACGGCGGCAAGGAAGGAGCAACATGCAAATGGGGGCGCGGAAGAAGCGCGACTTATTTTTGCTATCAGTGGTTCTTTGCGTCGCGGCCAGCAACATGACAGCGTTTGCGCAGCTTCAGTCTGGCCGCATCGTGGGAAACGTTTACGACCCACAACACCTCGGCGTTCCAGGCGCAAGCGTCACGGTTACGAACACGGCTACCAACATATCTAAGATCGTAACCAGCGACTCTAGCGGCAATTACGTAGTTACCCCGCTGGATCCCGGTATCTACAGTGTCAGTGCCGTGGCCCCCGGATTTCAGATCGTTGTTCGGAATGGAATCGAGCTGACGGTCGGCCAATCGGCTCGCGTGGAACTCACTGTCAGCATCCAAGCTGCAGGTGCTGAGTTGCAAGTCACCGCTGAAGCTCCGTTGCTCAGTACCGAGGCCGGTAGCTTGATACAAGTGATCAATAACACTCAAATCGTCGATCTTCCGCTCAACGGCCGCAGCTTTCACGAACTGGCTCGCCTTGCGCCCGGTGCTGTGCTGTTAGCGCCAACGGGCAACGTGCAGAGAGTTCGGCCAGAGTTGGTAAACGGCAACGTGATCAGCGGAATCCGTGGGTCGCAGACGATATTCCTCCTGGATGGCGTAGACGTCAGCGAAGAGCACCAGGGCGGCACGTGGATTCAAACATCGGTCGACGCCTTACAGGAATTCAGCGTGCAGCAAAACGCTTACTCGGCTGAATACGCGGGCGCGGGTGGGACTCTGAACTCCATCACGAAGTCCGGCACCAATCAGTTTCACGGCGCGCTATTTGAATTTCTGCGTAACGACAAACTCGATGCCCGGAATTATTTTGCGCAGAGGCGGTACTGTGGGTGGCCCGTTATCGATTCCGAAAGTTTACAACGGCAGAAACAAGACGTTTTTCTTCGTCAGCTATGAGGGGCAGAGGCAACGAGAGGGCCAGGTCGACGTCCGGTTCGTCCCGAGCCTGGCTCAGCGAAATGGGGATTTCAGTGGCTTGAGGCCGATCTTTGATCCTGTAACGACCCGGCCGAATCCCTCCGGTAGCGGCGTCGTCCGCACACAATTCGCGGGCAACATCATCCCGCGGGACAGGCTCTCGCCTCAGGTGCTGTATTTCAACAAATTCATACCCCTGCCGAATTCACCGGACGGGACATTCGTTTCCACTCCGGTCATCGCTGACGACTCGAACCAAGTCACGCTTCGAGTGGATCGCGAGATCGACCGAAGTAACAGGCTCTTCGCACGTTATAGCAACCACCACAATACCGAGCGATCTCCGGCG
>QHXA01000018.1:603-9908 GCA_003222755.1 Acidobacteriota bacterium | reverse complement strand
GCCAGTTTAATCAGGAGGCGGGCATAACGGGATTGGAGAGTGTTCAGGAGGCGAATATCTCGTCGCTGCCCGCCTTTTCATTTTCGGGCTACACCGGCTTTTCGGGAAATGCCGGTGATGGCCGGCCGAAATGGCAGGACCGCAGCGTATACGAGATCAGCGACAACCTGACTTGGCTGAAAGGCAGGCACATTCTAAAGTTCGGAACGAGAATCTATCGACGAAACATCCTGTTCACCGACTCACGCACTCACAATGGAAGCTTTAGCTATACAGGCGTCATGTCACAGGATCCGCTCTCTTCGTCGACAACGGGCGACGGGTTCGCGGATTGGATGCTCGGCTACCCGGCCAACGTGTCACGATCGAATGCAGCGACCTGGTGGGGCGGAATTGGGACCTACTGGCATTTCTTCGTTCAGGATGATCTGAAGGCCACCAACAGGCTCACGTTGAATCTCGGCTTGCGGTATGAATACACGCCCTGGCTGACGGGGTATCGGAACCAGGCGGCGGCGTTTGATCCGTCGCGGGCGAAATCGATCATCGTCTCCAGCGCCAGCGACAAGATCGATCTCGATGCTCAGCCTCTGGCGCGGGTGGGATACGCCTTATATGGGGACTTGATCCAGACCACCAGACAGGCTGGCGTGCCGATAACTGTCACCGAAAACGATGCGCACCAGTTTGCGCCCCGCCTCGGCTTCGCGTGGCGGCCGTTGCGAGAGGGCACGGTCATTCGTGGAGGATATGGCATCTTCTACGAAGTCGAAGGCACGAGCGGACGGCTGAATTTCAACTTCCTTCCATTCAGTCTTAGCGAAACCGTGAACGCCGTCACGAACGTCATTCCTACGCGCACGACGGCGAATTTCTTCCTCGGTGCGCCGTTTGGCTCTTCCATCTCGGCATTGAACTGGAATCCCATCCCGCTGAAAGCACGCATGGGTTACGACCAGAAGTGGAACTTTGGCCTTCAGCAGCAGGTTTCGACCAGCATGGTGGCGGAAGTCAATTATGTAGGCACCCGCGGTTTGTTCCTGGGTGAAGGCGTGGCCATTAACCTGCCACCGGCGGGTTCTGGGAGCATTCAGTCGCGGCGGCCGTACACGCGATTCGGCAACATGACCGTCAACACTCAGGGAATGTCGAGCAGCTATCACTCCTTCCAAGGGAAACTCCAGAAACGGTCTCCTGGTTTCTGGTACCTTGCGTCCTACACCTTCTCCAAGAGCATTACCAATCAGGCGACTCCACAAGCTGGGGGAAACTACGTTCATGACAAGGCACTCTCCAGCTTTGATGTCCCGCATAACTTTGCGTTCAGCTCCGGGTACGAGTTGCCAGTCGGCAAAGGCAAGCGATTCCTGGGCGGCAAAGCAGGAACTCTTAGCGCCATCGCCGGAGGCTGGCAATTGCAGGGTCTGATCAATTTCCGAAGCGGCTTGCCTTTCAGCCCCACAATTTCCCGCGATGTCGCCAATACAGGTGTTGGGAGCCAGCGGCCCAACCGCATTGGCTCGGGCAAACTCGAGAACGCCACTCCGTCTGCTTGGTTCGACAAGAGCGCTTTTGTCGTGCCCGATGCATTCACCTATGGCAACGCCGGCGGGAACATCCTGAGAGGCGATATACAAGGAACTGTGAATGTCTCCCTGTTCAAACAGTTTGAGGTTACTGAGAATTCGAAACTGCAATTCCGGGTAGAGGCGTTCAATCTTCCAAATTCTGCCTACTTCAATGCGCCCAATACGCAGATCGACACGACCGCAGGTGGAAGGGTTACCAGCACTTCGAATGATCCAAGGCAGATACAGGTCGCGTTGAAATATATCTTCTGAGGAGATTTTGAAATTGGACGAATCCTGCAATCTCAAATCCGAAATCCGAAATAGCAAATTGGACTGTCCGAGTCCAATCTGAGATGCAGGATTCGTCCAATTTCAGATTTCCCCTGGTAAGGAGGAAAATGATGCGGCGATTCGCGCTCGGCATTCTCATACTGGTTGTTGCCCTTCCGGTCCTAGTGAGCGCCCAACTGTCCATTTACCTGGACCCTTCGCAACCGATCGATAAACGGATCGATGATCTGATCCGCCGCTTGACCCTCGACGAGAAAGCTTCGTTGCTGAGTACAACCGCACCGGCGATCGAGCGGCTGAAGATCCCGGCAATGAATGGCTGGAACCAAAGCCTGCACGGGATTGTATGGACGAAGCCCACAACCATGTTTCCGGTGCCGATCAGCATGGCAGCCACCTGGAATCCGCAGTTGGTACATGACATCGCGGCAGCTATCGCGGACGAGGGCAGAGCTATAAATAACCTCTGGCCCACCGTGCCTGGCAAGACAGAGCCAGGGCAACAGGGACAACTAGTGACGGTCACGGCAAACGGGGAGAGGCTGCGGCATAACGGGCTCGTCTATCGGTCACCGGTCATCAACATCGACCGCGACCCGCACTGGGGCCGCATTTGGGAAGCTTTCGGCGAGGATCCTTTTCTGGCATCGCGCATCACGGTAGCGTATGTGAAAGGCACGCAGGGGGACGACCCGAAGTACCTGAAACTGGCCGCCACGCTCAAACATTATGCAGTCAACAATCAAGAGCGAGACCGTCAAAAGCTGAACGCGGAAGTGAGCGAGCGCACCCTGAGGGAGTATTACCTGCCGCAGTTCAAGGCAGGCATTGTCGAAGGGAAAGCGCAGTCGATCATGTCGTCTTACAACGCTCTCAACGGCGTGCCGAATGCCGAAAACAAATGGCTGTTGATGGACGTACTGCGTGGGGAATGGAAATTCGACGGATTCGTCGTTCCCGACAGCGGCGCGGTACAACTGCTTGTCACCGGCCACCAGAAATACAAGACAGTGGAAGAGGCCGCTGCAAAAACGATCCTCGCAGGCAGCGATCTCGACAATGGGGCATACGCTCCGGCGCTGCCGAAAGCGGTCCAACAGGGGTTTCTTACCGAGAAGGACATTGACCAAGCTTTGCATCGAGTGCTGAAAGTCAGATTCCGGCTCGGTGAGTTCGATCCGCCCGAAATGGTTGCTTACACCAAAATTTCTCCCGAGGTGATCGATTCACCCACGCACCGGCGGCTTGCATTGCGCAGCGCGCAGGAATCTATTGTGTTGTTAAGCAACAGAGATAATTTTCTGCCGCTGGACAGGAGCAAGATCAAAACGATTGCCGTGATCGGTCCATTTGCAGACTTTGCCCAGACGGGCCCGAATTACACCGGCCTCGCATCGAAGTTCATCAAACCACTGGACGGGATCAAGAACAAAGTAGCGGCGGGAACCGAGGTACTCTACGCGCGCGGCAGCGGAATTCTCGAGTCGGACAATCCCGAAACCAGCTACGCCGAAGCGGTCGCGGCTGCAAGGAAAGCGGACGTCACTGTCCTGTTCGTCGGCATCAACGAAGTGTTGGAACGGGAAGGAATTGACCGCACTTCGCTGAACCTGCCACCGGTGCAAATGGAACTCGTGCGAAGGGTCTTCGCAGCCAACTCCAAAACAGCCGTTGTCCTCCTCAACGGCGGTCCCGTATCGCTGGCCGGTGGCGGGACCAATGTGCCCGGAGTTCTGGATATGTTTTGGGCAGGTGAGGAAGGCGGCAACGCGGTAGCCGACGTATTGTTCGGTGATTACAACCCCGGCGGAAGGCTGCCATATACGGTATACGCTTCCGATCGCGACCTGCCGCCTATGACCGAATACGACATCACCAAAGGTTTCACCTACATGTATTACAACGGCCAGCCCGCCTATCCGTTCGGCCACGGCTTGAGCTACACAACTTTCGATTATACGAACCTCAACATACCCAATCGGCTCGCCGGCAATGGGCAATTGAACGTGCGCGTCGATGTGCAGAACAGCGGCAAGCGTGCCAGTGACGAAGTTGTGCAGTTGTACGTGCACGACGTCGAGGCTAGCGTGAAACAACCGAAGAAGCAGTTGGTAGCATTTGAGCGGATCAGCCTTAAACCCGGAGAGAAGAAGACCGTCAGCTTTTCCGTGCCGGCCGAACGGTTCGCGTTCTGGGATGCACGAAAGAAGGCCTTCGTGGTCGAACCGGGAGCGTTCAATGTGTGGGTCGGGGCCTCGTCGGAGGACATCCGCTTGAAAGGCGAGTTTCAAGTCACAACGCGATGAGCGGAAGCGAAAAAGTTTCTATGAAGCTGTGAAGCGAATCGAGCGAAGACCATTTCGAAATTGGACGAATCCTGCATCTCAGATCCGAAATCCGAAATCCCAAATTCAGACCTCCTGAGCTCCAGGAATTCAGACTGAACCGTGGCGAGCGAAGTCCCCTCCTTGGAAAAGGAGGGGTGGCCGCGCCATCAAGAAAATGTCCGAAGGCACCTTATTCGGCGCGCATGGGGTGGTTCGTTCAAGCCACAAATAATTTTCTTGACCAGCACCACCCCGTCTGCGCCTTTACTTGAGGCTGCGCGCTATCGCGCTTGCGCTTCGCGCAAAGGAGGCTTCGCGACATTTTCTTGATGGCGCAGCCACCCCTCCTCGGCTGAGGAGGGGACTTCGCTGGCTCATTCTGATTTCCTCGTTTGCTACAAATAGTCTGACCAGGTCAGGATGTCTGAAATTGAACTTCCTGAGCATAGGTTCGGGCGCCTTTTGGCGCTTGGGACCAGTCCAATCAGAGATTTCGGATTTCGGATCTGAGATGTAGGATTCGTCCAATTTCAAATTTCCTCCGAGCCCACGTCCGCCCTTTCGGCGTGGAGAGAGAACGCCATCCGCCCACGCACGTTCTTTCTTTGTGAGCGGACCGCCGGTCTCGGCCAGCGCGCTTTTAAGCATCTCTTTCCATCCAGCTGCATCGTGAAGAGCGACTCCGACCGCATGCTTCACGAAGGCGGAGACGCTGGATGCGTTCCCGTTTGCGACGAACTCGCGTATCTCCTCGAGCTGATCGTCCTCGAGAGTGATTGTGAGTTTTGTGGTTGCCATACCGGTCACCATACCACCTCAGAGGCGGTGCACCAAATTGTTCCGCCACCGCTGCAAGTTACTCCAGATACGCTGGACTAGAACCGAATGGCTATGGTCGTAAAAGGTGGGTACAAGGCAATCGTCCTCGCGAGTAAATGAGCTGCTTCCACTGTGGTTCTAGAATATCTTCTATGATTGCGCCGGAAGATCTTGTCGGTGAGGAATATGCGGAATGGTACCGGATGACTCCGCTTGGGCATTGGCGGGAATCACAAAAGCTTTGGCAGATTTATCTCGATCTAGGCGGTTCGCTTGATCCGGAACCCGATACTCAAAGTCCTTTCTTCGATCCGCGCGTACCGCTCCGGTGCAAATCAGAACACGAACCGCGCGCCAATCTGGCCTGTGCGGGCGGACGCGGCGCTGGTGATCCTCCCAAAAGTGGCCGACAAAATATCACTCGCGGGATCATTGAAGTTCACATGGTTTAGTGCATTGAAGGCATCGGCCCGGATCTGCAGGCTTTTGGATTCGGTGATCTTGAATTTCTTTCCAAGAGCAATGTCGACGGTCCAGTTCGCCATCCCGCGGAACTGGTCAGGTTTCACGTTCCCCGGTCGAATCGTAGCCTGCGTGACAGCACTAATTGGAACCTGAGCGAATGCAGCCTTGTTGAGGTATTGCAGCGTGTCCCTAAAGTTGGACAACACCGCATCACCACCGATGTAGTCCGGCCGGCTGTTATTGATTCCCGATGACTGCGAGATCAGCACCGGAAGACCTGAGCGCGACCGGAATATACTGGAAATCTGCCATCCGCCGAGCGTGTTCGACAGAATCCGATTGCTGTTTCTGAACAGAGGAAAATCGTAGATCACATCCGCTGTCAAGCGGTGACGCGCGTCACCCGCATTGGATGTGCGATCGGCCTCGGGGTCGAAGAAGTTCTGAATATTGCTGGTGCCCAGAAGCCCTGCCTGATAATACGCCTGGATATCGCCGCCCTGCGTCGAAGTCCCCTTACTTAGGGTGTAGTGAACCTCGAACTGAATACCGTGCGAAAGCCGCTTTCGCATAGAGGTCTGGAGGGCGTTGTATTCCATCGTCTGGCCGCTATCGACCCAATAACCACCAGGATTGCCCAAGTTCCACCCCGCCGGTCTTGCGCCAGTCTGCCTGTCGAATACCTGCGCAAGCCACCGTTGCAATGGAAAATCCCTGCCGTCGGTGCGCACGTAACCGGCTTCGAACATGAAGGAGCGTCCCAGCGCCCGCTCTAAACTAATCATCGTCTGGACGGTGTAGGGATTTCTTAAATTCACATCGAATAAAGAAAAGTAGTTGAGCGTGCCACCTGTGTCCTTAATCAGAACGTCTCGGAGGTCTGCGTTATACATGGGCCATTTGAGGCCAAGGCGTTCCACATCCGTCCTGTTCCATTGCACACGGAACGGCACGCGCGGGTCGGCCGCGCTTTGCCGGACTGCCGCGGGCAATTGCGGACTGAACAGAACGCCCACACCGCCGCGGACGACGGTGTTCGCCCTTCCATCAACAGTCCACGCAAATCCGGCTCTGGGACCGAAGTTCACAGCATCCGGGTTGTATGGTTTTTGAGGATCGCGTACCGGGCCGAAATCCACGCTTTCGAGGGTAAACGTTTTTGGTGAGTCGAGGTTCACGATCTGTACCGGCACTTGCGACGTCGGATACACGTGCATTACCGCGTAATAGTCGTAGCGCAGCCCGAGGTTGAGCACGAGCTTTTTATTGACGCGCCAGTCGTCCTGAAGGAATGAGCCGAACTCATCCATGTGCGATCGATGTGGCGGTGCCCCGAAAGTGGGCACGACAATATTAGGACGATTCGCTAATAAATCTGCTTTGCTCTGGAAACGTATGCTGGGGTTCTGCGGGTTGGAGCGGCTCCCCGTCTGGCGAACCCATCGAAATCCCGTCTTCACATTGTGTCCGCCAATGATGCGGCTGAACTTTTGCTCAGCGCTGTAAGCGACTCCGTACAGATCGTACAACTCGGAACTCGGCGTAGTGAACAGTCCGGTTGTTGTAAACAGAGGCATGCTTTGCTCGAAATAACCGGTTTCTGGCTTGTTCGGATTTTTCACGTTGAAAAACCTGCTGATCCGCTGCAGCTTCGTACGGTTGTAACCAAAGCGGCTTTCGGTGACCCAGGCGCCACGCGCCAATACGTACTGGCTGGCTACACGATCCTGCTCGTTCGGGAATATCGTATCGTTCGCACCGTTAACAGTAACGGACGGGCTCACTGTGTAGGGCCTGCTTCGGCTGTACGTTACCGATAGTGTTCCGTTCAGAATCATCACATCGCTCTTGGCGAGCACGTGGTTCTCACGCCGTGTGCGATTTCCGATGCCGCTATACATCCCCACGTCCGCATTGATTGGCACGTTCGGCAATGGCAGCGCGTCCAGAGCAATCCTCGTTTCCTGGAACGGCAGGGCCGCGATGATCTGATCACGCAAGGCCTGTGTTGGCACTGTACCGTTAACGCGCACACCGGCAGTTTCCCGATAGCCTTCATATGTCCCGAAGAAAAACGCGCGATTCCGCACCACCGGTCCGCCCAACGACCCGCCGAACTGGTTGAATTTGTCCTTGGGTTTGGCTTGCGTGGACAGCAGGAAAGGATCGCGCGCGAAAAGCATGTCGCCTTGATAATTCTCGAACGCAGAACCGTGAAAATTGTTCGTGCCCGAACGGCTGATCAGGTTGACCTGGCCACCGGCGACGCCTCCATATTCGGCCGGAAGTACGCCCTTGATGACCTGGACCTCGGCTACCGCGTCGATGCTCATGACATCGATCTGGTTCTGGGCGCCGTACTGGCTCATCGCACGCCCTTCCGGATTCGAGTTCGCCTCCGTACCGTCGACGGTGATGCCTGTTCCACCCGCAGCGACACCGTTCATCCGCACGGTGCCGGCTGCCCCCGACGTATCCACACCAGCCGCTAACGCAAGTACCCCAGTGACGTTGCGGCGCGCCAGCGGCAGTTCGCTCACCTGTGTGATTCCAAGCGCCTGCACCTGGGCCGAGGAAGCAGTTTCGACGAGCGGCGCGGTTTCGGCAACCGTGATGTTCTCGGACAACTGGCCGACCTGAAGCACGAAGGTCTGACGCACGTTCTGGCCCGAACCAAGCTGGAGACCCTGGTTGGTGTACGTCTTGAATCCGGCCATCTCGATCTTCACGGTGTACGCGCCGGCTGGAAGCGCAGGAATAGCAAACTCGCCGCGCTCATCCGACACGACACTGCGAGCTAAGCCCGTCCCTTGATTCGTCGCCGTAATGCTTGCACCAGGCAGAACGGCCGCACTCGGATCCTGGACCACACCATACAGCGTCGCCGTCGTGACTTGTGCCTGAATTGGTAGAATGCAAGACGCGAGCGCTAGTGCTGCTAGAACTACAAAGGCCATCCACTGGATGTGGCCGCCTACCCTCACCTTCCCGAGGTAACACATAAGGTTACTCCTTACTCAATGCGGTTTATGCCATCGTGTGTCCGCTGTAGGGACATTCTGCAAAACTGATTGCCTGTAATAGATACTGTCGATTTGGTGAGTGCTGAGTAACACAAATGCCCCACGGAGACAATTCGTTTCTGCTACACCGAAGTTTGGTGTCCAGGATGGCGGATTTTGAAATCTGACCAATTCTCAATTCCCAATTCTGAATTCTCATCCGAGCGGAGCGGGTTTGGGAATGCGCGCGAGTTCTGTACGGCCAGCAGGGTTTACTGTCAGCGCTCGCGCTTCCCCTCGGATGATCAATGAGAATTGGGAATTGAGAATTGGGTGCTACAGCGCGGCATACCTTCACCCAGACGGCGGCATTTGAGCTACGAGACCGCGTTTCCGCCGTTGCCGCGAACATCGGTTACACGGATGATTTGAGCAGCCTTCGCGTAGGCACAATTCCATTCAGAAAACTTCTCCGCGAAATGCGGAGAAGTTACAGATAAAGAACCTACGGTTTTTCGCAGACTGCGCTGCGAAAAAGTGGCCCTGCGGGCAGCCTGTTCCCCGCGCAGTCTGCGAAAAAGCGCGATCAGCTCTATCGCGGTAGGACGGCCGGTTGCCCGACCGCCCCCGCACAGATCCCGGCGTGCCCTTTGCGAGCACCGGGCTCTTCAGAAGTACTCGTTTCCGTATCGGACATCAAGCGGAGGTGACCGCCGTTTGACGCCGCGGCCTCCGGACGATCCGTGGCCATGGTACTTGGAATGGAGCAAAGCGTCCAAGCCCTGCCACGTATAGCTGCGGCGCTGACTTCGACGGTTTAACCATTTCCA
>QHXA01000018.1:0-548 GCA_003222755.1 Acidobacteriota bacterium | reverse complement strand
GGGAAGAGTTTTCGAAGCGGCACGTGCCGACTCTGCTTGCACCACTGGGTGAAGTTGGCCAGCGAATTTCGAAGCTTCTTGCGGGACGTACGCCGTTGGACACGTTGTTCGCCCTTGCGGTCTGGTCCCCAGAAAAACTCAAACCCCAGAAAATCGAACCGCGGCGTACCTGGTTCATCGCTCCGACCGAATCGAAGGATCCGCGTCTTTGCGGCGGCCAGTCGCAGTCCGAACTTTTCCAGGCGAAGTCCCATTGCCTTGTAAAACCGCTGGGCGTCTTGCTCATGCTCAAACCCGCACACGAAATCATCCGCATATCGGATCAAGCACGCCTCGCCCTGGCAGTGTTGCTTCACGACATCCTGAAACCACAGATCCAGCGTGTAGTGCAGGTACACGTTCGCGAGCATGGGCGAAATCACCCCGCCTTGGGGACTACCCGTGTCCGGATGCATCACGGTGCCATCCGTTTCCAGCACTCCAGCCTTCAACCATTTCTTGATCAGCCTTAGCAGTTGCCTGTCGGCGATCCTCAGGCTCAACATCTC
>QHXA01000017.1:2898-9681 GCA_003222755.1 Acidobacteriota bacterium | reverse complement strand
TAATGAATAACAATGGCACCTTTTTCATACTGAGGGCCACCTCCTTGCGTGATTGATGCACGGACTGTGCTGGATGATACACCGAACCAGCTTCGCACAAAACCGTCGTTCCTGCTGTGGGGGCGGTCTATGACCGGGCACCGCTTCGCGGTGCGCACGCCTCCCGCGTGCCGGGCGGTCTATGACCGCCACACGCACGCCCCACCGGATTGACATTGATGTATCCACAGTGGTAGCTTCGCGCCCAAAATTGTCATGGTTACTCTTAACAACTCTGGATTGCAGGAGGTGGGCATGCGTTCCTTGGCACTTTGGACTCGGATATGTTTGGTTCTGATTGTGTGTCTTTCGATGTCTTTGGTTCCCACTCCACTACTCTCGCAAGCAAATGTGGGGCGGATTTTCGGCAGCATTAACGATCCTTCAGGCGCGTTGATTCCCGGCGCCACGGTGACAATTACGGACGTCGATCGAGGCGTAGCTCGAACTCTCATAACAGACGAAGCGGGAGCATACAACGCTCCCAGTCTGCCGCCTGGGGCCTACCGCGTGCGCGCGGAGCTCACGGGCTTCAAGACAGTGGAGCGGCCAAACGTTGTTCTGGAGATTGCGCAAGAGCTGAAGATCGACTTGACGCTGGAACCCGGTGCGGTTTCGGAAAAGGTCACCGTCACCGATGAAGTGCCGTTGGTCGAGACGTCGAGCGCCGTTCTGGGCGGCACACTGCAACCGGGAACGATCGCAGACTTGCCGTTGAATGGCAGGAATTTTATGAACCTGCTGCAACTGCGCCCGGGTGTAACCATCTATCCCGGCGGCGGCGCCTGGACGCAAACCACCAACGGCCTGCGTCCCGAGCATAACGTGTACATCATGGACGGCATCACCGCGATGGAACCGCTCGGCGGCCAGAGCACCATTAATTCGGTCAGCCTTGCCGGCGATGCTGCATCGTTGTTGGCGATAGACACAATTCAAGAGTTCTCGACCCAGCAAAATCCCAAGGCGGAATTCGGATGGAAGCCCGGCTCCGTCACCAGTGTAGCGATAAAGTCCGGCACCAATGCCTGGCACGGGACAGGCAATTACTTCGGACGCACCGACAAAACCGACGCGCGGAATCCGTTCCTCGCCGGCGACCAGAAGCAGGAGATCGGCCTCAAAGAATTTGGCGGAACACTTGGAGGTCCGATCAAGAAGGATAGAGCGTTCTTCTTCGGCGCTTATGAAGGGCAGCGCTATCACGTCGGCAATCCTACTCTGTTTTCATACCCGAGTCTGGATCCCAACGCGCTCGCGATTGCCGGCACTACCACGAGTGTCGTCAGGGCATGTAACACCGTCAAGGCCGCGGGCACTCCGCTGAGCCAGACCAGCCTCAAAGTTTCCGGACTCGATGCGAATTGCAATCGCACCAGTGGCTATTCCATTTTCGAGCTTCCTTCCGTTTTCGAGCGCGCTCTGGACGCGAATGGCGCCGCCAGCGCGAACGTTTCCGGCAGTATGAACACCAACTACGAAGTGGACGGCGCACTCGGAAAGGTGGATTTGCATGTCGGCGCGAAGCACACGTTGAATGGTAAGTACTACTTCGGTACGCACCGGGGACTCGTCGTAAATAACCAGACGATCACTCAGCCCTATTGGCGTCCGACCGACAAGGCATGGGTGCATTTTTCGGGTATGCAATGGGACTACGCGAAGAGTTCTGCCACGGTTAACACGTTCCGGTTTGGTTACAACCGCTTCTATCAGACGTTCGAAACATCGGATTGTCCGGGCGAGAATAACGGACAGCCGGACTATGGAATTCCCTTCGGCTATGGCACATCCAAGCCCGTCTGCGGCTTTACGAATATCTCGTTGTCGAATTTCTCCGGCAGCATCGGTTGTTGCTCGAGTTTTCCCAAGTACTACGGGCCCGACGACATTTTCGAGTTCATCGACAACGTTTCGTATTTGCGCGGCCATCACAATTTGAAAATGGGCGGCGAGTTTCGTAACACCTCAATCGGCCACGGGGGTACTTTTAATCGCGCCCGCGGCCAGGTGACATTCAGCACGCTAGAAAACTTCATGTCCGGCACGACAACCAGTAATGGCCAGATCTTTATTGGCGATCCGCGCCGGCACGTGAAGGCTAAAGCCATGGCAGCTTTCTTCCAGGATGACTGGCGCATCACATCGAAGCTGATCCTGAATCTGGGTGTTCGATACGAATACACCACGCCAATTAGCGAAGCTCAGAACCAGTTTGCGAATTTTGATCCGCAGCGCGGCCTTCTGCAGTTGGGTAAAAACACCGACCGGATGTGGAACCCCGACAAAAACAATTTTGCGCCGCGGTTTGGCTTCGCGTACGACGTTTCAGGAAATGGAAGAACGGTTGTGCGCGGAGGTGCGAATGTGATCTTTGTCACTCCGGGCTGGTGGATCTTCCTTTCTCAGCAAAACCAGAACAACCCGTCTGTCGGTCTGAGTACCAACCCCAGCGGATTTCTGTTGTGCAGGGGAGCCGTCAACACGACAGGCGCTGGTTGCGCGCCTGGTGTGGCCACAGACCCGACGATCGGAGATATCCGATCTGCGGGACTTCCGCTTCCGCCCGCAACAGTCAGTGGCGGCGTTCAGACGCCACTGCCGGGACAGCTGAACTGGAATCAGAACCCTACTGTTTACGGCGGAAATATTTACCCCAGTTCGAGTGACACGAGTGTACTGAAGTGCGGAACCAACAGGCTCTGCACAGTTCAGGCGACCGACCAGAATCAGCGAAATGCTTATGTAATGAGTTGGTCACTCGGAATCCAGCACGGAATCACACGGAATCTCTCTATAGACTTGAGCTATGTTGGTAACCACGCAACGAAGCTGCTGGCACTGGACTACACGAATACGCCACCAGTGGGCACCGGATATTGTTTCGGTTTCACGCCTTCGCAAATCGCAGCTGTGGCTGCCGCGAGCCCGAGTACGCCGTGCCCGACCACAATTACTACATCGACGGCTGTCAATGCTACGGCGCTTCAGTTGGCGCGGCCGCTCAATGACAAGTATCCCTATTATTCCTACATCTACACCGTTTCCAATCCGCTGTATTCCAATTACAACGGAGCGCAGATAACGTTGACTCAGCGAGTCACTCGTGGCCTCGCCTCAACCGTTGGATTCACTTGGGCTCATGCGCTCGACCAGCAGACCGGTGAGCGTGGCGGACCCAATGGAACGCCGTTCAACTACAAGAGCGACTATGCAAGCAGCGACTTCGATATCCGCAAACGCTTCACCGCGACGGTGACATACGCGTTTCCCAGCAAGTCCGGTTTCGGACAAATGCTGCAAGGTTGGAAAGTGACCTCGATTGTGAACATTCAGAGCGCGCTACCCTGGAGCGTCACCGGCAGCCGCAGTGCCGATCCATCGGGAATTGCCGAATTCCAGGATCGTTGGAACTTCTACGGTAACCCGAAAGATTTCAGCGGCCGCAAAACCGAACCCATTCCATTTTTCCTGCCCGGCGCCACGCCGCCGGCAGGGCGTAGCGCTTCTGAACTTGCGATCAACAATCCGGCGTGCACATCGAAGGTCGGTCCCGCAGGATCGCTCAGCTACGTTGCGCTGCAGAAGTGGGGTTGCTTCGTAGAGGGAGACTCCATTATGGTTCCTCCCGCGATCGGTAGCTATGGAACCATGGCGCGCAATCTGTTCCGAGCCAACGGTCTTCACACTTGGGACGGCTCAGTGATGAAGGATTGGAAATTCGGTGAAAGGCTGACAGGCCAATTCCGAGCCGAGGTTTTCAATCTTCTGAATCAGACGCAATACGGCAATCCACAGTTCAATGGAGCCGGCGGCAACCTTCCGTTTGGGACGCCGGGTGCCTTCGGTGCTTCGCAAGCGACACCGGACGTTTCGAATAATAACCCGTCGCTCGGAAGCGGTGGGCCGCGTGAGTTTCAATTTGGTTTCAAAGTGATGTTTTGATTGCAAAAGGAGAGGACGATGAAAAGCTTTGCTGTCGCGCTGGTGCTGGTGCTGATGATAAGTCCGGCACTGTTCGCGCAACAATCCGTACCGGAAATCCCGTTCGATTCGGTGCCAAACTTCTTTAAGCTGCCGGCCGACCTGCATTTTGGCGAGGCGTCCGGAGTTGCCGTCAACTCGAAAGGACACGTCTTCGTGTTCAATCGCGGAAACACCACGGGACCGGCGTATGGCGCAACCGCTGCGCAGATCCTGGAATTCGGGCCGGACGGTAAGTACATCCGAGAAATCGGGCACAACCTCTATGCCTGGTCCTTTGCGCACACCGTACGCGTGGACAAGGAAGACAATATCTGGGCCGTGGACAAAGGTTCGGATATGGTCATCAAGTTCAATCCCGAAGGACGCGTCGTCATGGTATTCGGCCGAAAGAAGGAAGCATCCGATGAAGGCGGCCCTTGGACTCGCGTGAATCCGCCGAGACCTCCCGTCAACGGCCAATTCCGCCAGCCGACAGACGTAACCTGGGACCCGCAAGGCAACATCTTTATCAGCGATGGCTACATCAACTCCCGCGTAGCGAAGTTCGATAAGACCGGCGACTGGGTTAAATCGTGGGGCGACCCCGGTAAACAGCCCGGACAGTTCGATACGCCACATAGCATCGCTGCGGATGCGAAGGGCAATATTTACGTCGCCGATCGCGGGAACTATCGCATTCAGGTCTTCGATCCGGATGGGAAATTCCTGCGTGAAATGAAACTCGACGTTCCGGTTCCTGCCGGTGCCCGGCCGTGGATGGGACCGGTGCCGACCGCCGAAACCACCGGCAGCCAACACGCGGGCGCGCCATGGGCGGTCTGCATCACGCCCGGACCAAATCAATTCCTGTACGCGGCCGACGCATTCCCCGGCCGTATCTACAAGCTAACGCTCGATGGGAAGATTCTTGGAGTCCTTGGCCGCGCAGGCAAACAGCCGAAGCAATTCGGGTGGGTCCACGAAATCGCCTGCCCCTCTGAAAACGAACTCTACGTTGCGGAAATCGTCAATTGGCGCGTGCAGAAGTTGATGCTGCATCCGGAGAGAACTCAAGCCAAGACCTCCAACTGATTTTATCGTGGGGGCGGTCTATGACCGCCCACGATGCAGCGCTCGCAACACAGTAAACACCCGCCTTAAACACAGGTAAAATCTGATATAGTACTCGGTTGGGCGTGTCCCTAAAACCAAGGTAGATAAAGGGAAAGGAGAATCAGTAGTGTCAAATCAATCCCCCCAGGTACTAGCTGCGGAGGAAGAGCAATGGAACAACGGGGGTCCGATCATCAATGACTTCAGCATTCAAGTAGCCACAGTCAACGGTTCCGGCAGCCAATCTTCTAATACAGTTCTCATGCGTTCAATTTTTCAGATGGGAATACCCGTCAGCGGGAAGAACCTATTCCCATCCAATATTGCCGGCCTGCCGACGTGGTTCACAATCCGCGCGAATAAAGATGGTTGGATCGCGCGGCGCAAAGAGATCGATTTTCTCATCGCGATGAACGCGGAGACCGCGCGCGAAGACGTGATGAATCTGGATCCCAATCGCGTGGTGGTTTACGAAGAAACTCTCAAGCTGAATCAATATCGAAAAGATCTGACGTTCTTCCCTGTTCCATTTGCCAAACTCGCTACCGAAATCACTCCCGATTCGAGACTTCGAAAGCTGCTGGCGAACATGATCTACGTCGGCGTTGTCGGCGAACTTCTGGAAATCGATCCAGCCGAAATGGAACTGGCCTTGAGCAAACAGTTCAAAGGCAAAGCCAAGGCGGTTGCGCTGAACAAGACCGCACTCGACATCGGACGCAAGTTTGCGACAGAAAAGTTCGATAAGACCATCGTCCCGTATAAGACCCAGCGGATGAATGCAACCAAGGGGAAAATCATTATCGACGGCAACTCCGCAGCCGCTCTGGGCTGCATGTTTGCCGGCGTTACCGTTGCCACGTGGTATCCGATTACTCCTTCATCCAGCCTTTGTGAAAAACTGACCGACTACATGAAGGAATACCGCATTGAGGACGACGGAAAGGCCACCTTTGCCATTGTTCAAGCCGAAGACGAATTGGCTGCAGTCGGTATGGCCATTGGCGCCGGTTGGGCGGGCGCTCGTTCGATGACGTCGACTGCGGGACCCGGCATTTCGTTGATGCAGGAGTTTGTTGGCCTGGCGTACTATGCCGAGATTCCGATCGTGATCTTCGATATCACTCGTGTTGGACCCAGCACCGGGTTGCCAACGAGAACTCAGCAGTCCGACATTCTCTCGATGGTCTTCTGTTCACATGGCGACACGAAGCATGTTGTCCTGCTTCCGGCGAGTGTCGAAGAGTGCTTCACGATGGCCTACGACGCTTTTGACCTTACCGAGCGATTCCAGACGCCTATTTTCGTCATGAGCGATCTCGATTTGGGGATGAACAATTGGATGTCTGATCCGTTTGAATACCCGAAGAGGAAATTAGATCGCGGTAAGGTGCTTACGGCCGAGGATCTCAAAAAGCTCGGAAGTTTCCAACGCTATGGCGATGTCGACGGCGACGGCATCCCGTACCGCACATTGCCCGGAACGAATCATCCCGCCGCGGCGTACTTCACGCGCGGAAGCGGCCATAACGAGAATGCGGCTTACAGTGAGCGTCCCGACGATTACAAGCACAATATGGATCGCCTCAACAGGAAGTACGAAACGACTCGCACATACGTGCCACAGCCGGAAATCGCCTATGCCAACGACGCAAATATCGGATT
>QHXA01000017.1:1143-2737 GCA_003222755.1 Acidobacteriota bacterium | reverse complement strand
TCGTCGAACAAAATCGCGACGGCCAGATGGAAATGCTCGTGAAGCTTGAGTTGCCGGCGGAACTTACGACCAAGATTCGCAGCATCCGGCATTACAGCGGAATCCCCCTCGATGCCCGTTTTGTCACTGATGAACTAGTGGCTGCAGAGAAAGGAGAAAAGAACTAATGTCAACCACGATGCAACCGCCGGCGGCGCCGAAACACACAAACCGGCTGGGTTATACACTTGCCGATTATAAAGGCGCCGATTCGACTCTCTGCGCCGGATGCGGCCACGACGCAATCACATCGCAAATCATCAAGGCCTTTTATGAATACGGGGTCGAGCCACACCGGGTGGCGAAACTCAGCGGCATCGGATGCTCGAGCAAGACTCCCGCGTATTTCTTGAGCCGCTCGCACGGATTCAATGGCGTTCATGGGCGGATGCCGGCCATCGGCACAGGCGTGATGCTGGCGAACCAGACACTAATCTCGATTGGCGTGAGCGGCGACGGCGATACGGCTTCCATCGGTATGGGCCAGTTTGTGCATTTGCTGCGGCGCAACGTGCCCATGATCTACATCGTCGAAAATAACGGCGTGTACGGTCTGACGAAAGGCCAATTCTCCGCAACCGCGGACCTGGGATCTAAGGCGAAAACCGGCGTCTCTAACGACCTGCCCGCAATTGATCTTTGCGCCATGGCAATCGAACTGGGCTGCAACTTCGTGGCTCGATCGTTTGCCGGTGATCCGAAGCAGATGATCGCCTTGCTCAAAGCAGCCCTGGGACATCGCGGCACGGCGCTGTTCGACGTGATCAGCCCGTGCGTCACCTTCAATAATCATGAGGGCTCGACCAAAAGCTACAAGTACGCAAAGGATCACGAAGAACTGCTGCACGAGATTTCGTACGTGCCGTTCTTCGAGCAGATTACCGTTGATTATGCAGAAGGCGAGAGGAAAGACGTCGAGTTGCACGATGGATCTCACATCCGCCTCCGGAAGGCGGACAAGGGCTATGATCCGACGAGCAAGTCCGAAGCCCTGAACACTCTCCGGAAATGCCAGGATTTGAATGAGTTCTTGACCGGCCTGATCTATATCAACGAGGAGAAGCCGGATTTCCTGACTCTTCTGAACATGACCGACGCTCCGTTAGCAACGCTGCCTCAAGAACGAACCCAGCCCGGCGAAGCAGCGCTCCGCGAAATCATGGCGGACTTGATGTAGGTTGTAACAGTAGGGCGGTCGATGACCGCCCGGCTTCTTCCCGCGATACTACTGGCACCGGCAGCCAAGTATGTAGTCGCGCGGCTTTAGCCCGCGTTCCGAGTTAAAGGAATGCCAGTTCTGCCAATCCCGAACGCCGGCTAAAGCCGCGCGACTACATACTTGATTCGGCAGTTTGGCATACCGAGAAAAGCGCTCGTGAGAGATCAGCCAGACAGCGTTACGCGAGTCCCGCCTTCGAGTCCACTACCAGTTTTGGTAATATAGAAGCCGCTTCTTAGTTTGGTGGGCGTAGCTCAGCTGGTAGAGCGCTGGATTGTGGCTCCAGTGGCCGTGGGTTCGATCCCCATCGCCCACCCCTTCAGAACTAAAATTTCA
>QHXA01000017.1:0-1137 GCA_003222755.1 Acidobacteriota bacterium | reverse complement strand
AATGACATCGTTCATGATCCGTGGACCATTTGAAATTTTAGAACCGAAAGTTTATCAAGATCCGCGTCGTGACGGGATTCGCTTGCGGCCTATACACCCACTGCTTTACGGCATCGATCGTTACCTGCCTAAATAACGGGTGCCCCGTAACAATTCTCACGTCCTCCACAGTTCCTTGTGTGCCGATATCGGCTTCAAGAACGACAACGCCCTGAATCCGTGCCTGGACGGCAAGCGGAGGGTACGCAGGCAGGACCCTTGAAACGAGATCCGCCACCAGAAAATCCTGCGTTACGTCTGCGTGCGGAGTTGGCGCGGCTTGCGGCCCAAATGGTGTTTGGGGAGCCGCACCAACACTGGCTGTGCTGAACGGTGTCTGAATTTCGGGCACGCCATCGCCGAACGATACTTCGATTCTCACGTGATCCTGTCGGCGGTAGACCAGATAGTTCGCCGGCAAACCAATGCCGATCCCTCGCGCCGCGGCTTGCAGCTGTCTCCAGAAGTCCTCGGGGCGAAAAACCTGTCCTTCGAAAGGACGCACCCGCTCCTGTAGCTGAGACAACTGTGGTTCCGATAAACCGCGGATCTCAATCGTGTCCAGTACTCGATCTGTTTGCGTTCGAGGTGCAGGTGGCGGCGGTGTCGGTGGAGCTGGGGGCACGGGCGGAGGCGGTGGTGCCGGCGGGCGTGGGGGCACGAGCGCTCGGGCGTTAGCCAACCGGAATCCCACCAGCACCTGCAGTGTACGAGCCACATTGATGGAGTAGCTTCCTCTCAAGGCGGATTCCAGGGCCGCTCTCCTCAATTCTTCGGGCCCGGACAGCACACGCGCATCGACGATGTTGCCCGACGCATTGAACGTCAACTCGACCACGACAGTGCCTTCGATCTTTTTGTCGATCGCCTCCTTCGGGTATGAAAGGGGCTGAATGTTAACCACGTAGCCCGGGGAACTTTGTTGCGGCTGAACCGCTGCCGCTTCTTTCACTTCGGCTCGGCCTGTCAGAGGAAATGAAACGAAAACCACCCAACCGGCAACCGCCAGTGTGGCTGCGATTAACGCGTATGAGGAAACAAGCCGGAACTTGGACATGGATACCTCCGTTACAAGCAATTGCATGCGCTGAAGCAGAT
>QHXA01000879.1 GCA_003222755.1 Acidobacteriota bacterium | reverse complement strand
GCACTTGAATTGTTTCGATGGAGTCCATGACCATCCGAAGACCCATCTCTTCGCTTGACGCACCCGATTTTGTCGTGCCGAGGGGTTCGGCGAGAGAACGGGCGCTGATATTGAGCCAGCGATCACTAAAGAATTGCCAGGCGGCGTGGTACAGCGCCCGGGCGCCAATCGTGAAGCCGCCGTAGCGCAGGGCTGTTCGAACCGACGATGCAAGTATCAGTTCCTGTCGCAGACTTCCCCATCCCGGGTTCATGTTAACCGGAGTTCGCGCCATGCGGTCCGCAGCCAAGAGGACCATCGTGGTTGCAATGCGATCAATGCCCACTCGAGCCTTGAGCGCATCCGTAATTGCGTTAAACGTTTGAGCCAGGTTGCCGCTCACCAACCCTTTGTCCAAAGCATCTTCATCATATGCGGCGGCTTTGGAAGTAGTGGTCGTCGAGGCCAGTTCATTGATACTTGCATTGATAGGTTCGAACATCTTGATGGCCGCCAGTCGGAGTTCTTCCGGAGCGCCTCGATCCCGGCCAAGTATCTTCGCGGCCAAGTTGCAGACGAGCTCTTCGACCTGATCCCATCCGAATTCTTCCAGCAACTCCGCGAGAAAGCCCAGAAGGGGCAGATTTTCGACATAGCCCAGAAAGAACGGTTCGAGTGCGCATTCATACAGCAGCGGAATGATCCGCTCGTCATGTCCGCCCAACCGCCGCAAAGTGATTAGGCATTTCTCGATGCCTTCCCAACTCTTGTCTGCTGAGAATACACGGATCCAATGCTGCAGTTTTTGCCACGTCACAGGCGGCGGCAGCGGCTGGACTGCAGGTCGATCGCCTGCGCGGCCTGAGGCTCCTGTCGCCGCAATCATGAGCGGGATGAGCCGGTCGTCGGGCTCGTAGTGACGCGCAACTTTTACGCCATTGACTAGCATGGCGAGCTCGCGGCCGCCGTCGTTGGCTCCCCGCTCAGTGGCGATGTGGCGGCCCAGGTGCTGCACCACTCGTTTCAAGGTTTCTTGCTCGGACACGCCTCGCGCGAGCATGATCGCGATCGCTTTCGAAAGCGTCCAATTGTCCTCGCTCAACAGGCCTTCTTTCAGCAGGAGGAAGTGAGCATCCTTGCGCTTGGATCCCCTACTGCTCACGTCGACGTAGATTCCTCGATCGCGCACCTCGACGGCGAACGTATCCAGGTCATCGCATCCTCCCGTGAAACAGCCGCCGCCCTTCATGTCGTAGCTCCAGCCGTGCCAATCACAGGTCAAGACTCCATTGCGGACGCGACCCCGCGTTAACGGATATCCCATGTGCGGACATTGGTTGTCTGTCGCGTAGAAGCTGCCCTGGTATTGAAAAAGCGCGATACTGCGTCCTCCGACTTTAACTCCCTTGGGAGTGCCTTCGGGAACATCGTTAACGTCAGCCACTCTTACGAAGTTGGATTGCGTGTTCGGCATTGAAAAGCTCCTTGTACATGTCCCTCATTCCTCAAATACATCTACCGTTGTCTTTCCTTCGGCGAAACGCATGTCCACTGTCTTTATTGGTGCGGATGTCCGTAGCATACCGAGCCAGGCCGACCAGAAGCTGATACCGCGCAGGATGCCCGCCGCCCAGCGCCGGATCTGAGCCTCCTGAACGCTCCCATTCTTCAAACACGGTGCTGAGAGTGGGCAATACCTGGGTGTTGGTGTCATCCCAGAGCATGGCGCGTCCCATCTCGTGGAGCAACCGATTTCCGGGGTATCCGGCATTCAGATACTCCAGCACCTGGCGGCCCACATCCTGCACATTGAGCGACGCGATGGATTTAAGAATCAGTTGAACTCCGGCGTCTTCGCTGGGCACATCGAGCTTTTCGCCGCCGAGAGGAGCAGTGAGCGGCCGAACCGGAATGTTGAGCCAGCGATTCGCGAATATCTGCCAGGCGGCATGGAAGAGTCCTTTAGAGTCCTTTCGCGGCGATGCGGTCGCCGCCCTGTCGGTCAGCGGTACGCAGCGATGCGGCGAGATTGAGTTCCGTCGTCAATGCACCCCAACCGGCATCCACGTTCACGGGCGTCCGCGCCATCCGATCCGCTGAGAGGAGCACCACCGTCGTGATGAGACGATCGAGTTTCACGCCGGCATTCAGCACGGCGGCGACGCCGTCAAATGACTTCTGAATATTGGCGCTCAGCAAGGCAGTGACGAAAGCGTCTTCATCGTAGTGGACGACGGGGTTCGTCGATACGTGCAGCGCTTCAGTGACAGGAACCATGGACGTCATAACGCCGACGGCATCGCGTCGAAAGCGTTCCGGTTCGCCACGGCGGCGTCCGATCAGTTTGGCACCCAGATTGAAAACGAGTTCGGAAGATTGCTCCCAACCGAAGCTTTCGATAATTTCGGCGAGGTGGCCAAGCGAAAGCAGGTTCTCGGCAAAGCCGAGGAAGCGGGGCTCGAC
>QHXA01000048.1:6773-13091 GCA_003222755.1 Acidobacteriota bacterium | reverse complement strand
GTGTTCACCAAGGACTTTACCCCCGCGAACTCGCCCTTTCGTACGGACCCGTTAGGACACGGCACTCACGTCGCAGGCATCGTAGCGGGATCGGGCCAAAGTTCCGGCGGAAAATATGCCGGTATCGCGCCGCAGGCGCGCTTGGTAAATCTGCGCGTGCTCGACGCTACGGGCGGCGGCTATACCAGTGATGTGATCGCCGCCATCGAGTGGGCAATCGCTAACAGTAACGCAACCGGAACTGACGGCCTCCGCCTGAACATTCGTGTCATCAACCTCTCGCTGGGGCACCAGCCCTACGAGAGTTCTGCTACCGACCCGTTATCGATCGCTTGCCGCACGGCGGTGAAAGCGGGCATGGTGGTTGTCGCGGCTGCTGGAAATTATGGGAAGGGTAGCAATGGGCACACGGTATATGGCGGGATCACGACCCCCGGAATTGAGCCGGCCGTCATCACGGTCGGTGCCGTGACTACTTGGGGCACTCCATCGCGGTCTGACGATACGGTGGCAAGTTACAGCTCCAGGGGACCAACGATAGACCACATCCTGAAACCGGACGTGACCGCTCCTGGCTCGCGAATCATCTCAACGATGAGCCCCGGAAATCTCTTCGTTACAAACTATCCGCAGACCCAAATCGACAACAACTACATGAAACTGAGCGGCACCAGCATGGCCACGCCAATCGTTGCGGGCGCTGCCGCCATGATGCTCTCCGCGAACCCGGATCTCACGCCGAACATGGTGAAAGCCATCCTTATGTATACGTCGGAGAAGCGTGGTGGTCTTCTGGACTGGGGCGTTGGTTATGTGAACATTGCAGGCGCCATGGATCTTTCTGCGAACATCAATGCCAAAGCTTCTGTGGGTCAATATTGGCTCAAGCAACCCAACCTGCCGTACTCCGAAAATATCAACGGTTACACGGCAGTGTGGGGGAAAACCATCACGTGGGGTGAAGGTGGGTATGCCGGCAATAGTCTGAATTTTAACAAGCTCGCCTGGTCGCAGACCATTGTGTGGGGCGAAACCATCACCTGGGAAGAGACGATCGTCTGGGGTGAGACTATCGTTTGGGAAACCAGTGTGGCTGCGGAGAGTGGGTCAATTAACGGCCAGACAATCACGTGGGACGATCTCCTGGCACAGAGCATTGTTTGGGATGAGTAATTCAAACCCTGATATCAACGAGGGAGTATCTCATGAAAACTCAATCCACATTCAAAACTCTACCCATCGCTGCGCGGTACACGATCGTCCTGTTCTTCGCAGCCGGACTCGCAGCTGCAGTGCTGTCGATCCTTTGCCAGCCGGCTTTCTCGGCGAGGCGGCTGCTTCTGCTGTTGCCGATTACAGTGCTGACTGCTCGCGCGAAAGTGAATCTCTTCAAAGGGTCGACGCTCTCGTTACTGACTTCGGCCGTACTTCTGGCCGTGATCAACGAAGGCCCCGCAGTAGCCGTGCTACTTGCAGTCTGCGGGGTCATCGCCCAGACGCTTCTCCCGTCGAAGAGGCTGGTTCTGCATCAATTGGCCTTCAATACGGGAATGATCGCTGTGACGGTGACTGCCACCTGGTGGACCTATCGCCTGCTCGCCGACGGACAATCCGAGGCCCCGCTCTCGGCGGTAACGATTGCGACGGTGCTTGCATCGTTTACGTACTTCCTGGGCAATTCGATCTCCGTGTCATTAATTATCTCGCTGACGAAGCGCATATCGATGTTTCGTGTCTGGTTCGATCACTTCCTCTATTCAGCGCCTTCGTTCGTGATTGCAGGCCTTCTGTCGCTCGGAGCCATTGGCTTGGTTTCCAGCCACAGCTTCGCAGTGACGATGGCTTTGCTCGGCGCGATTTCGATCGCTTATTACTGTTCAGTTCGCGTCACGGCTGAACCGGTGCGATGTGGAGAAGGAGGCAATCTGGGTCATAGACCGCCCCAAAAGTACTCACCCACCATTGGTGATATCGTAGCCCGCCCTTACGTGTAGAAACTGTACGGTCAGACCTCCTGAGGTCAGGAGGTCTGACGTTCTCGCGATTTCAAACCTCTTTAGCTGGAAAAGATGGATACCCGGCATTTTCATTAAACAAAACCGGGATGGATGCCGATAACGAGTCTGGAGCCGAATCAGTTCTCGGACCGTACATATGAAGTTTCAGGAGATGCGTCGTCCTGCGCGGATAGCCGTCAGCATATTCGGCGTCGCCGGAGCGGTTGAAATATTTGTACTTCTTACGAGGGTGTCATGGATCGCTGATCGGTCTTTTCTTCTGATGGCCGTTCTTGCTGTCTGCACCGCGCGCGCAAAAGTACGGTTGATCGGCAGCTCTACACTTTCGCTCCTGACTTCCGTAGTTCTGGCCACAGTGATGTGGCTGGGAACGGAGGCGGCCATTGCTGTCAGCATAATGGGTGTTGTGGTTCAATCCGCTTTTCCTTGGAAGCGAAGCACCCTTCATCATGTCGTCTTCAACATCGGCATGATCGGCTCCACGGCAGCACTGACCGGAACTGGTTATCGGCTGGTTGTGCCGCACGATAATCTTGTATCGCGCGAACAGTATGTGGGAATTCTGATCGCTTGCTTTATTTATTACCTCTGCAATTCAATTTTTGTTTCAATGATTGTCTCGTTGTCGTCCGGAACGTCGATCGTTGGAGTGTGGTACAACAATTTCTTTTTTACGGCGCCTGCGTTTTTTCTGGCAGGTATCATTTCGTTTGGCGCGCTGAAACTGGCTTCAGTACTTCAGTTCGCAGTTCTTGCCGCCATCGCTCCGGTGCTGGCACTCACGTATTATTCGCATCGGGTCTACCTCGACAGTCTGGCGAAGGAGAAAAAACACGCCGCCGAAATGGCTGAGTTGAACGCGACTCTGGAAGTGCGTGTTGCGGAACGCAGCGAAAGCCTCCGTGTTGCAAAGGAATTGGCTGAACAGGCAAGCCGCACCAAGAGCGCATTTCTCGCCAACATGAGCCACGAACTTCGCACTCCATTGAACGCCGTTATTGGGTACAGTGAAATGCTGCAGGAAGAGGTCTCGGAATGCGGGCACACAGAATTTATTGAAGATCTGCAGAAGATTGGGACCGCGGGAAAACACCTGCTGGCGCTGATCAACGATATCCTGGATCTTTCGAAGATCGAAGCCGGCAAGGTTCAGGCTCATGTCGAGTCCTTCCAATTCGGCGATGTGTTGAAGGAAGTGGTAGCGACGGTTCAGCCGCTCGCGACGAAAAACAACAACACTCTCGAAATCACGGGCGACGACTTCGTTCGCATGGTATCGGATGAAACAAAACTGCGTCAGGTGCTGATCAACCTTGCAGCCAATGCCTGCAAATTCTGCGAAGGAGGTAAGGTTTCAATTATTGTTGACGGGCAGTCGGGAGAAAGCGCCGATTGTGTGCAAATCAGCATTTCGGATACGGGAATTGGCATGCGTCCGGACCAACTCGAACGCTTATTTCAACCATTTGTTCAAGCAGATAGTTCAACAACACGCAAGTTCGGCGGCAGCGGGTTGGGCCTTGCGATCAGCCGCAAGTTCTGTCGCCTGCTTGGCGGAGATATTTCCGTAACAAGCGCGCCAGGCAAGGGTTCGACGTTCGTTGTGATTCTTCCGAGGGACATTTCCGAAACACCGCCTGCGATGCTCGTTCCGGCTCCCTCGGACGCCGCCGCTACTGTTCCCCCAACCGAATCAAGTGAAGGAGCCATCGTAGTGATCGATGACGATCCCGTCGCCCGCGAATTAATCGCCCGGTCGCTCCGAAGAGAGGGTTACCTGCCCATCTGTTCTTCCAACGTGAAGGAGGGTCTTGAGCAGGCGCGTCGGATGAGACCCGTAGCCATTAGGATGGATGTAAAAATGTACGGTATCGACGGGTGGACGGGACTGAAAATGATTCAATCCGATCCAGAATTGACCGGCACGCCCGTGATCATGGTCAGCATCGTTGGCGACAGGGAAAAGGCGATTCAATTACGACCTCGCGCGTATCTGAGCAAACCCATGAACCACGCTCGCCTGGCAAACGAAATATAAAAGTGCCGAGCTCAAGAAAATGCTCCTTAGGAGGTGCGTTTTCCCTGCCCGGCTTTATCCTGACTCGCGGATACCGGTGCCAGCACACCAATGGAATCGGCAATGGCTCGGCGCGCGTGGAAGCTGGACAAGCGCGCGATGAGAATATCCGTAACTACCACGCCTTGCCGTACCACAAGCGTGCCGTTCGTTGTGCGCACATCTTCGTTGAGAACCATACCTAGGGTCAGATCTTTGGTCTTCACAGTCTTCCGCTCGTATGGAAGCACGGCAACAGATAAATCGCGTAAAGCGGCTGTCAGTTCCGGATCATATTCGCCAGGTTCGGCCAGAAGCGTGTCCACGGCTTGCACGAAACTCCGTCGCCCGCGGACCAGAGCCTCCAAAGAGGTCGACACTTTTAAAATTTGCGCGCCGACAGTTTCCGAGTCGCGTTCGATGATCGGCACCTGCGGCTGATCTCGAAAAGACTCGCGCTGGCGGCGAATCATCCTGGCAATCGTTTCGAGCCGTGGGATCTTCCGCAGGAGGTCATAGGCAACCTCGGAATGTGCGGGGCCGTGTGTGCCGTGAGACAAGACGCAAGAGCCCAACTGCGACAGCATCGCAGCGGCTTCGAATTGCCACGGGTCCTTCAATCCGAAGAATGAAACCAAATGCCGCGCATACGTGGCCACTCGAGATGCCATATGGGAGGCTTCAGGATTGACGAGTTCGAGGACCTCGCTGAGCACCTTGATTGTGCCATGAAGTGTATTTTCCAGTAGATCCTTCTCGGCGACGATAAGCCTGTACTGAGCGATTGCGGCCGTCAGCACGTTCACCAGAGCATCATTGCGGCATGGCTTCTCGAGAAATCGAAAAATACTTCCCTCATTGACCGCATCAATTGCCGTTCTCAGATCCGCATTTCCTGTGAGTATTATCCTCACGCTGGGCGGAGACAATTCGCGCGCATGCCGAAGGACCTCGAGCCCATTCATCAAAGGCATGCGAAGATCGGACAGGATCACCGCATAACGCGGGCCCGATTTTAACTTCTCCAGCGCCTGAGGGCCTCCGGATGCTGTGTCGAGTGAGAATTGCCGGCCCAGTGCCCGCTCATAGGTGTTCAGCAGGATTTCATCGTCATCGATCAGTAGGACTTTGTCGTTCATCTTAATTGCTGCATCAACTTTGCTCTTGATAGCTGTCACCTATTGGCGTGCCGATTCCGTCAATGGGAAGTTGAATGACAAAAGTCGTGCCCTTTCCAACGTCGGTCTCAAACCAGATCCGTCCGTTGTGCTGCTGGACGACAACGGAATAGGCAATGGCTAGTCCTTGGCCCGTCCCCTTTCCGATATCCTTCGTTGTGAAAAAAAGTTCGAATATCTTTGCCTGGTGTTCTTCGCGAATGCCTGTGCCCGTGTCGCCGATTCGAATCTCGATGGATCCGCCGGTCGTAGTGGTCTTCACGCGGATCGTGCCTTTCTTCTTCGTGTCGCTAATCACTTCGGCTATGGACTGAGCAGCGTTGATAACGATGTTCAAAAGAGCCTGCTGAAGCTCGCCCGGAAGAGCCAGAACCGTCGGGAGGTTCGGATCCAGGTCCATCACGATCTCCGCAACATCCTTCCATTCGTTTGTCGCAACGGTGATCGTTGTCTCGATGGCGCGGTTAATATCCGTTTCCACTTTTTTCTCGCTTGCGGGATGCGAAAAGTCGCGCATTGCTCGGACGATCTCTTGGACGCGCTGCACGCCGTGCAAGAATTGATCCATTGCACGCGGCACCTCGCGAAGGAGGAAATCCAGGTCGGGATCGGAACCGCTGCCCGGTAAGAAGCTCTGGATCTCCTGCCAAGAGTCTCGCAGGAACTGCAGGTTGATGTGGATGTATTGAATCGGCGTGTTGATCTCGTGGGCGATGCCGGAGGCCAGTTGCCCGAGTGACTCGAGCTTCTGTGCTTGTTGCATACGTCTCAGCCGCATCAGAGCGATCTCGAGGTCCTTTACTTTTGCAGCTAATTGACGCTGTAGATCCGTTATTCGAACTCCGGCTTGCAAGCGCGCATAGAGTTCCTGTCGATTGAAGGGCTTCGTTATGTAATCGTCCGCTCCGGACTGCAATCCCTCGACAATCTGTTCCTGCTCTGCCCTCGCCGTTAGCATAATGATGTACATCGGTGCGGCATCTGGATCTTTTCTAAGCCTGCGGCAAACCTCTGCGCCATCGAGTTCCGGCATCATCCAATCGAGAATGGCGATGTCGGGCCGCGA
>QHXA01000048.1:0-6681 GCA_003222755.1 Acidobacteriota bacterium | reverse complement strand
ATCGGATCATCTTCCGCGATCAAGATGCGCATGGAATCGCCTCCATCAGCCAGCGCAAAAAGGCACGGCGTAGGTAAGGACGGCGCAGGCTAGACCGGGATGGGCTCTCCGTTTCGTTGGACGACCTCCGGTGACCCGATCATGCACCTGCTCTACCAAACGGGTATCGGGCGTAATGAATTGAAACTAGGATCTATCGACCGGGTAATAGAAGTCTTCACAGATAGGTTCGGTCAGATCTAATACGAGATTTTGACAGCTCTGACAAATATGTGAAGCCGCAGTGTTTATCAACAGAAACGGCCATCAGCCATCGCCGATCTGTGACATCGAGTAGATATTACAAATCTGCGATAGCTGATGGCCGATTGCTGATTTCCACCGTGCTGAAACCGCAGTTCGTCAGCTTATTTTGCGTTTCGTCCGGACTGCGTAGGGCTGTACGGAAAGCCTTCCTAAACTGGATCGCATGCCGGATAAAGCCGGCGCGTGGCACCGCGGAGCGGTGCCAGAAGATTAGGCAGGGGTACGCGTTTTTTGCATCGCTCGACGACCGGCGTGACGGGCGGGAAATCTTCTATATTGCTCCGGACAGCCGGCTGATGGCTGCACCGATTGCGCTGCAGCCGAACGGTCAGACCGTCAAGGCCGGAACACCTGTGGCCTTGTTTCGGATCACCGGCACCTACACCGTGTCGTCCGATGGCCAGCGCTTCCTCGTGAACACCATCACAGGAGAAGCTACTTCTCCCATTACCGTCATTCTGAATTGGCGTCCCAAACCGTAAAATCTTCAAACCATTCCGAACCGTACGCGGCTGGATCGAGGTGGGCGAGATGTTTATTTCCGCCATTGACTGGTCGGACTAACTGGACTAACTTCTCTTTTTAATGAAGACCGTCAATGTTCACGAGGCCAAAACAAACTTCTCCAGCCTGCTGGCGCAGGTGGAGAATTCTAAAGAGCGGATTGTGATTTGCCGCAATGGTGAGCCCATCGCAGACCTCGTTCCGCACCAGCGTAAAGACAGGACTAAGGCGCATCCTGCGCTGCGCAGAATTAGAATCGATTACAACCCTGTGGAAACGCTCTCGGACGCCGAATGGCTGCAAACGAGTCGTTAATTCTGGATACATGCGCGCTGCTCTGGCTTGCCGCCGGCGATAAAAAACTTTCGCTTGCGGCACTTCAGAAGATCAACGACCCGCCAGCTGTTTATCTCTGCGCAATTAGCGGGTTTGAGATTGCTATCAAAGTAGCGAAACGACAGTTGAAGTTACCGCTCCGCCCTCAGGATTGGCTGAATAAAGTCACTGAGCATCATGATTTGACGGTGCTGCCGCTAACCTTGGATATCTGCATCGCTAGTGTCGAACTGCCGCCCTTTCATGATGACCCTTGCGATCGCTTCATCATAGCTGCCGCGAAGCTCAATGACTTGACTGTTGTAACTGCCGACGACCGGTTCGGCAGATACAGTGTTCGAACAATTCGCTAGGAAACGCGGCGCTGTCGCCGGTGGCCGGCGCAATAGGATCGTCGTTCCCCCGGAGATTTTCGTCTTGAATCCTTCGCCCGCACTACGAACGCACTCGCGCGTCAGGCAAACCGAACATGTTGCGTAATGAAAACGCGATCGCTTTATCCAGATCACTCACAATAGGGCTGAAGAAATTCCCGGATCCGACGATGATTCCCGTGGGCTGGGGCGCCTGTGCCCGCACAACGAGGCCAGAAAGAATGATTCCTATCAGTCCAAAGAGTTTCTTCATCCGCACAATCACCTACAGATGGGCCAGCCGTGGCGAGGCCCTTACTTCTTCAACGTTAGTTGAATGAGCTTGTCTGCCCGGTCTTGCCGTTCAAGGTCGCGACACGCTGTGATTATTTGTTCAAACTGTTCTGCCGGTATCGGTATGCCTGGCACGACGCCGCGAATCCGACGCACCTCTTCATTGAAGTCCCACATGAACTCGCGCCCGGTGGCTTGCTTCGTGTAGCTCTTGCCGTCTTTTGTGTAGATGGTGATCCGTGGTCCGAACAGTGTCATTTGGTGTGAAGGAATGATTGTGACGCGCTTCATTAGCTCGAGCACCTCAGGTGGGTCTGCAACACGACCCACCAGGGGGAAACCGCGCTTGACGATGGCATATGCCAGGTAATACCGCGTGTTCCCGGGCCTCGGCTCCCCAACATCTTCTCTCGTGCGAGGAAAAGCCGGGCTGGGATATTGCGTTTCATACCAGTTCACGACCGCTTCAGCGCGGTCGACATCTGGATACCGGATGTCGTGCTCTTCACAGAGTTTCGCCGTGACATCGATATGCGCGATGTTATAGCCGGCAAACGAGTAGATGCGGTAGAGGGTCTCGCGAAAAATCCATTCCTTACCCAAGTTCGCAGTGATCTTGTCGAGGCTCGTCTACGTGTCGCCGGTAAAGCTGTATGTGAGCTGTCCTTTGTTATTGCCGGCATATGCGTGATAGAAGCCGGCGTTGCCCTCCAGAGCCGTTTCCTCGCTGCGGCTGCCTTGCTTCGCCAAGCCGACTGCGAGCATCGCATTCCGGACAGCGGCGCCCTCGCGCAAACCGCCACTCTCGAGATTGCCTCCCGCAAGGTTGACGGAGAGCCCAATGGCAGACGCTGTCTGGTCTTCGGTGAATCGCAGAATCTTCGCCGCCGCGACGGCGGCACCAAAGATCCCGAACACCGGCCCCGCGTGGAAACCGCGGGCCATAACAGTGGGAATGAAGTCGGCCGCCATCCGCTCCATGACTTCATAGCCAGCTGCAAGAGCGGTAAGGAAGCCCTTGCCGGACGCTCCTTCTATCTCTGCCGCCGCCAAGGCTGCCGGGATGATGCTCGTACCCGGGTGGGTCAGCATGCGGAAGGTATCCCATTTTCCGCCCGCCAGCATCATCTCTGCGTTCGTGAAAGCCGCGCCTCCCTTAGTCGCCTTTTTGCCGATGACCAGCATCGTCGCGCCGTTGCGCACGCCGCCTTCTTCTTCTGTGATGAGTTTCACGGCCTGCTGACCACCGGGCAACTGCGAGCCCAGGAGCGCGGAAGCGATGGCGTGAAGAGTGAGTCCTTTTGCACGATCGACCACGTCAGGAGGCAAATCCTCATAACGCAGACCAACGGTCCATCGCGCCAACTGCCTGCTGAGTGATGGGTGAACGATCGTTCGTTGGTTGTCGTCTTGCTGTCTCTGCCGCGCGAATCCAGAGACACTCGACGTAGCGGAGATGCCGGCGGCACCCGCTACGGCAAACATCTTTTCCAACAAACTGCGCCGTGTGAGTTTGAAGTTTTGAGATCCCATTGATGGTGCGGGCATTCTATCATCCGTCATACACTTCAGGGACACACCACATGGGGAGGAAAAACCGATGAAGCTTTACTCCTCGTGTTGACGCTGCTAGCCAGGCTATCTTGTTGAACGCGGCTACGGGCGTTCCAGCGGCCGTCCATTATATTGGCCATGACGCGGTTTCAGCCACGATGGCCAAGGGCGGCGCGATTGTCGAAGACCCAGGCCTGAGGATCTTGGCCAATCGACGCGAGGCCGGTGAAGCTGAATTTCATGAGAAGACCAACCACATCTTCATCATCGTCGAAGGCGAGGCAACGTTCCGCATTCAGGCGTCATATAAAAGTAGACAGGGTGTTTCTCTCCTCGTTGACTGCGAAGGTTCCAGGTCATTGCAAGCAAAGCGGCGGCGTGTCCGCGGTATGCGTAGAGGAGTTTTCAGTAGCCCGTAAACTCTTCCGTTCGGATGTCGTCGTCGCCGATGCCGCTGGTGGTAAGGATCTGCCGCATGGCTGCGACCATGCCAGGTGGGCCGGCAGTGTAGTAGATGGGTCCTTTCAAGTCTCTGATCCATTTCGTCACCATCTGCGGCGTGATATGGCCGGTTTCAGCTTGCCATGGCCGCTGGGATTTCCGCATGTCCGTCATCGTGCCGATAAATTTGTAGTTTGGATTCTGGTTTTCGACTTTTTGAAGTTCATCCAAGAATGCGGCATCCTCCGGACGGCGATTCGAGTAAAAGAGGTACAGCTTTTGGGCGAGCTTGTCCTTCGCCGCCTGCAGAATGATGCTTCGAAAGGGAGTAATACCAATTCCTCCGACAAGGAACACCGCGGGACGAGAAGCGTCGGTGTGAAGCGTGAAGGAACCAAATGGTCCAGAGATCCGGACTTCACTTCTCAAACTGAGTGTTCTAAATACACGTTTGAAAGCTGTATCGCGCATTCGCGTCGCCACTACAAGATCGGCCTCAAATGGCGCGCTCGAGATTGAGAAACTGCGGGTGTTGCCTTCAGCGTCGGTTTCCGGCGGATCAATCAAAGTCACATTCATATATTGACCCGCCTTAAATTGAAAACCCGGCGGCTTCTCCAGATGAAACGCCATCGTGCCCTCGGCCACGTCGCGGCGTTCGTTCAGTTTGATTGTGTACTTAGTCATCGTTTCACAAATCTGGACGCTAACGAAGCTCGGGACCAGCCGGGCGGACGCTAGGGTTGGCAACCACCTTTCACCCAATTTTCAAACAGGTCGAGCTTGTCCTTGGACCAGTACGGTCCGTTCGGGGGCATTCGCGGCTCCGTCTTACCAGTGAGGGAATCGTAGACGCGTTGCGCGTTCTGATATCCGTTCGTGGCATCGGACATGTACTTGTAATCATCGAGCAAAATCTCCATCCCTTTCATGTGCTCGATGTCGACGGATCGGAATAAGGGGCGAATATCGCGGGCGAACGAAACCTTACTTACGTTCTTCACTAAGACCTCCAATAACGTAATGTCCATTGTGATGCAGGCCGAGTTCCACCGCCAATTAGCAGATCGGACATTTGATTTGAATTTCGCCGGGACCGCTCACTTGTTCTTCACTTTTTCTTTGTCCGCGACGGGACGCTTCTTTCGGATCGTAATACTGAATGCGAATCGGGGCGGAGTGAGCCGGCTTTAATCCGTCAAGTCGTTCTCGACGCGTTGGATGCGGTCGGTTTCACGCACAGTTTTATGGGTCGTGATAATGCGCACGCTCAACGCCAAGAGTGCAGTTCCCAGGACGAAAAACGATATGGTCCTTTTCATCGGTTGTGTTTCCGGTGTCATCTCAGACGTATCGTGATGCTTTCTCGGCCTGACGAGTCGTAAACCGACCTGACATTTGCGCCACGTCCTGCGCGCCTCGAGCAACGTATCGGAGTGCCCCCAGTCCTGACAAGTCGCGAAGTATTCATGCATCCGGTGGCAACGCATGGCTCGCCAGTACGGCGTTAACGGCGAGTAATCCTCTCGAGCCTCGATGATGTGTGCCTAGAGCGTGAGTACGATCGGCCAACCGAGAGTATGCTATCGTTGCACATAATTGGGAGCGCCATATTGGAGATGGAAATGCAGCGGCTATCATCGCTCCTCCTTGCAATGTTGATCGGCACCAGCATCCGCACCGTGGAAGCTAAAGCTGGGGCGCAAACGAGGGGCACGTCGCCTTACGAAAAAAGTTCTCGTCTCGTCACTCTCGGCACGATCGCGGGACCGCCTCCCACAGCGCACCGAGCGCAATCTTCCAACCTGCTGACCGTCAACGGCACGCACTATGTTATTGACGCCGGCGATGGCGTCGTTCGCCGTTTGGTCAAAGCCGGAATCAACATCCGGGACGTGGGTATCATTTTCATTACCCATCATCATGACGATCACACGGCAGGTCTCGGGACGCTCATGTCCGTCGCATGGGATCTGAATCGGACTCAACCAATCAACGTCTATGGGCCACCCGGGACGGAAGCGCTGGTCAAAGCAGCCGTGCAGTATTTCGCTCTGAGTTCTGAAATCAGAATTGCGGACGGAGGTCGTTCGGTTCCAATCGCGCGGTTGTTTTACGGCCATGATGTCGGCACCGGCGTGGTTTATCAGGATGCGAACATCAAGGTGACGGCGGTCGAGAACACGCATTTCGATTTTCACAAAGGCGGTCGAGCTGCTGGCAAGTTCAAATCCTATTCGTATCGATTCGATACCCCTGGCCGCGTGATCGTGATCACGGGAGATACTGGTCCGAGCGACGCAGTCACGGAGCTCGCGAAGGGCGCCGACCTACTGGTGGCGGAGGTGAATTCCGTCGAAGATCGGAAGCAGGCAATGATCAACGACGGTCGCTGGCAATCCATGAGCGAACGAGAGCGGGCTGGAATCATGCAACAGGCGACGCAAGGGCATCTGACGCCGGAGGCTCTCGGACAGATGGCGAGCCGGGCCAACGTCAAGACCGTGGTCCTGACGCACCTAACCTATCGACCGCCTCCGAATACCGACAATTACGCGCCCTGGGTTGAGCAGGTAAAGAAGCACTTTTCCGGCCAAGTAGTGGTCGCCAACGATCTGATGGAATTTTGAGCCGCAGGTCATCTGGGATTTGCCGATGTTGAATGGAGGTCGGAAGCCGGGATGGAGGAGGCGGGGGCCTCAAGGGACTTCACAACGGCGCCGATCATTGAAGTGTGACTTCTCCAAACCAACAGTGAAACTTTCGGGCCCCAGTCTTCCCAGCTGTCTTGTTTGGCGGTATGACGGCGTTGCACTTCCTGAGAAAAGCACGCACCCAGGCGGGACAGAAGGTACTCATCTATGGAGCGTCCGGGAGTGTCGGGGTGTTCGCG
>QHXA01000047.1 GCA_003222755.1 Acidobacteriota bacterium | reverse complement strand
CGGGAGTACGCGCACGTCTTTTGTGCGCGTACTCCCGGAACGATTAACTTGACGAAACGCGCACCCTGGAAGGGTGCGAGGATTTCCTCGCACTCTTTCCAGGAGGCGGCTGTCTTTGCGTTGTGACAACCTGGGGTTGCGCTCGCTCCCGCTCGCTTAACCCCCGGCTAATTTCCTGACACGCCTCCGGCGTGCGCGAAACGAAGAGCGTCCAGGTTCGGTTCCCTATAACGGGCAGCTAATCCATAAACCGGACGCTGGTTACAATCTGATCGAATGCGCGCTGATACTGGCTGAAATCAGCTTGCGGCGCGACACCTACGAAGTATCTCAACAACCCGTTTGGCCGTAGAACCGTAACGAGCCAGTCCCTTTCAGTGCCGCCGACAGGCGACTCACTTGTCAACTCCACAACCATGGCCTGCGCGCCGTCGACACGGCGGCGTTCAGTGTTCCGCACAACGCGCATGTTCGGATTGGACTGCCGCAAGTAGGCGATGAGTTGATCGGTCGCATTCCCCAGCGTTGTCGAGTCGACGCGAGCGCCCGGAGCGCCCGGATTTGCGAATGAATTCGATCCGAAATACCGGCTACCCTGCGGATCAAAGCTTGCGATCGTCATGCCCCATGCCATCGAGCCGGACACAAACCCGCCATCTGGGGCAACCGAGATGGAATCGCCCTCTTCGGACACACGCCAATTATCGGGATAGCGGAATTCGATATCGCGTCCGCGATAGAGGACCGTTCGGGTTGACGGCAACTCCGGCCTATTTCCAGTGTTTGCATTCCTATCGGAAATCGATGGCCATGCGTTCGTATTCCCAGCCAGCAGAGTATCCTTTACTGAATGGAAATCCGGAGAGTCGCCTCGGATATTACGCGGCAGCCCGCCGAGCTTTTGAACTTCGGTTCGAACAGTCGCGACACGATTCGAAAACTGCGGATGAGCGTTGAAGAAATCCGAGGTGCGGCTCGAACGGTCATTCACTATCGTTTGCCACAACTGTGTC
Organism: Acidobacteriota bacterium; assembly: GCA_003222755.1. Taxonomy (GTDB): domain Bacteria; phylum Acidobacteriota; class Terriglobia; order 20CM-2-55-15; family 20CM-2-55-15; genus 20CM-2-55-15. The sequence continues at coordinate 5,741 of QHXA01000047.1, read as the reverse complement.
ATTTGGCGCGGGTCAAATCCCGTGTCCCATAGAATTTGCGTTGCAACGATGTCCGCCTGTCGTTCTTCTTCACTCGAGTATTTCAACGGCGTCGAACCCGGCTCAAACCGGATGTTCAGACGCGTCATCGTGTCGTTGACCGAAACTCTTCCGCGTGCGGAATTCGACACGCGGTTGGCATAAGCCTGCGAGACCTCGGCTGTGCCGTGACGCAACGCAACGTGCGAAATCTGATGAGCAAGAACTCCCGCCAGTTGCGGCTCGTTCTGTGCGGCCTGGATGAGGCCGCTCGTGACGTAAATCGACCCGCCCGGCAATGCCCAGGCATTGATCGAGTCGTCATTCACTATTTTGAATTGGTACGGATATTTGTTGCCGGGAGCGTGGGCGATCAATTGTTTGCCCAGGGCATCGATATAGGTATTCGCATTATGTTCGTCTAGGAGCTGTAAGCTGCGCTCCAAATCGTCGGCCAAGATGCGTCCCATCTCAATGTCCTGTTGCGGCGAGAAAAGATTCCACGCCGGCAAGATGTTGGTTCGGTCTGCAAGCGCCGGAAAAACCAGCGCCGATGCAAATGCTATAAAAAAAGCGGTAATTTTTAGTGTTTTTCGCATAACAGTCTCTCCCAGAGGCAGGAATGGCGTAGGTTTGCGCCTTTGATGGAAGGGCCTCTATAAAAATAGACTGCCCGGAAAAGGATATGGAAGAAGCCGAAGCCTTCCTGCGTCTAAGGGGTGAACGCGCGTGTTAATGACCAAGCACACCATCGACGACGGAACTATCGAAGCGTGCCAGCGCGGCGACTCAGAGGCATTTCGCTTGGTGTTCGAAGCTTACAAGGATCGCGTGTATTCCATCGGCCTTTGTTTCTTTGATGGGAACGAGGCGGCAGCCAAGGACATCACTCAAGAAGTTTTTCTAAAGCTGATGACAACCATTTCTCAGTTTCAGAATCGATCGGAATTTTCCACCTGGCTTTACCGGTTGGTGACTAACGCTTGCCTGGACCGCAAGCGAGCGCTCCGGCGGTTTCTGTTTTTCACCGACTCGCGTGAACTCGAATTGCCGGACCCGCGTAGGTCGACCGAGGACAGGTACATTCAGAGGGAGATTGAGCACTCGGTGCGAAAGGTCATTGCCGGAATGAAACCTAAGTTGCGGATGGCGGTCCTGCTGAAGTATTTCGAAGATCTGTCATACGACGAAATTGCTGCGGCGCTCGCCTGCAGCAAAGGCACCGTGGCTTCGCGTCTCAACCGTGCGCACCGGATCCTAGCTCGGAAGTTAGGGCATCTTCGCAGTGCCTTGGCAGCGGGAGAATAGATGTTCGAAAACCACGTCATCCGGCATCTGTCCGCGTACCACCACGGGGAAATACCTCCAGACGAGGCCGTTCGCATTGAAGCGCATTTGCGGACGTGCGAGAGATGCCGTAGTGCTAACGAGCAAGTTCAGTTGGGCGCACGTTTGGCTTCCGCGCTATCGGTGTCGAAAGCGCCGGCTGACATGTGGATTGGGGTGAACCGCGCCCATCCCGTATCCAGTCGCCGGCGGTGGAGGGTCGTGTTAGCGAGCACGGCAGTTGCGGCCGCACTGTTGTTTGTCATTTTCATCCGTAGCCATGCTCCTGCGGGCTCGTCATGGGAAGTTACAGGTGTTCCCGGAATGCCGCGCCTGCGGCCTGGAGAAATGCTTCAGACGGGTTCGACCTCAGAAGCACAAATCAAGATTGCAAACATCGGTCAGCTTACGATTGATCGCAATACGCGAATACGTCTTCTGGTGACCGAGCCGGACCAACACCGGATTGCCCTCGATCGCGGGAGGGTAGAAGCCACGACGTGGGCGCCACCACGGTTATTTATTGTGGAAACGCCGTCAGCGACTGCCGTGGATCTCGGCTGTAAATACGCGCTGGAGGTCGAAGACGACGGCAGCAGCTTGTTGCATGTCACCCTCGGCCTTGTCGCGCTGGAACGAGGCAGCCGCGAAACCATCGTTCCCGCCGGCGCGTTTTGCCGCACGCGTGCGGGCACAGGTCCGGGTACTCCGTTCTTTGAAGATTCGTCCACGCGACTTCAATCCGCGCTGGAACAGGTGGATTCTTTAGCGGAAGGACCGGAACGCACACGCCAGCTTCAGGTCGTGCTTGGCGAATCGCGCGTGCGCGACGCGCTATCGCTTTGGCATTTGCTTCCACGGCTCGATATGCAATCCCGCGGCCTGATTTACGACCGCCTGGCGCAGTTGTTACCGGCTCCGCCGGACGTCACGCGCGATGGAATCATCGCACTCGATCCGAAAATGCTCGATGCATGGAAAAAAATCGTGTCTCAACTCTGGCAATAGAAAGGAACCACGATGCTCAAAAAAGACCTGATTCGGTTGATACTTCCGCTGTTGGCATTGTTTACGCTCGTCAGTTCTGTTCTTGCAGGCGGCTGGGCAATTATCACTCTGAACGACTTTCCTGATTACGCTGTTGCCGGAAAACCGCTGAACGTGACATTTGCCGTTCGCCAACACGGACAAACCTTGCTTGCGGGTTTGCAGCCGACGGTCCGCGCAACGGCTGCCAACGGACTTGTCGCCAAAGCCGCCGCCATGCCCGGCACGGCTAAAGGTGAATACACGGCCAAATTGACGTTTCCTCAAGCTGGCGAGTGGACGATAACGGTCGCAAGCGGCTTCAACGCGAACGCCACAACACTGCCGTCTCTGAAGGTTATTGCGCCCGGAAACCCGGAACCGGGTCCGTATTCGCCGGCAACTCGAGGCCTGCGCCTGTTCACGGCCAAGGGCTGCATCGGTTGCCACCGTCACGTGGAAGTAAATCCAGAACACACAACTGACGCCAAGTTCGATCTCACGGGCAAGCGGTTTCCGCCGGATTACCTCAGGAAATTTCTCGCAGATCCGAGCATCAAGCCGGCGGAAATGCCGAACTTGAAACTGAAGGAAGACGAAATTGAAGCGCTTGCCGCGTTCCTCAACAAGGGCCTAATGAAGCAGGTGCCACAAAGGTGAGTTTTGAAATTGCTGAGTCAAGTATGTCGGTCCGTTCAAACCATAAGGAGAGACCATGAAACGCAAAATTTTTCTTCCGATCGTCGCAGGTCTTCTGTTCTTTGTGATCGCGACAGTTGCTCTGCCGAAAACGGTAGATGAAGTCGGCGTGACGGTGCATGAATGGGGCACCTTCACCTCAGTCGCTGGAGAGAACGGCGAGGCCATCGCCTGGCGGACTTATGGAGGCCCGGCCGATCTTCCGTGTTTTGTGCACCGCTTTGGCGGGTTCAAGAGCGGCCTGTTCGGCACCGTTCGAATGGAAACACCAGTCCTCTATTTTTATGCTTCGCGCGAGTCGATCGCCAATGTGAAGGTCCGCTTCTCAAACGGCACAATCACAGAGTGGTACCCCCAAGCGGCGCTCAGCCATTTAAACGATGCCATTGAATGGCGCGACATCCGGGTTTCGCCGGCCGCCGCAGCCGATTTTCCGGTCGGCGGCCGAGGCCATTATTATGCCGCTCGCGAAACGGATGCGGCTCCGCTACAGGTTGGAACACAAAGAGAAAAGTTTCTCTTTTATCGCGGCGTCGGGACTTTCCCGTTGCCGGTATCCGCGAAGCCATTAGAGGGCAGCAAGATTCTCGCGAAGAACCGAGGCACGGATGCAATCGGCGGCCTGATCTTGTTTCAGAATCGGCAGGGGAAGATCGAATATCAGCTTGCCGGGACATTCGAGAGCGAAATCATCTTCGATCCGGGTCTGTTCCGTAGCGATCCGGCGGCTCTCCTCACGGATCTCGAAAACATTCTCGTGCGTCAGGGGCTCTATCGGAAAGAGGCCCAAGCGATGATCGAAACCTGGCGCGATTCCTGGTTTGAAGAAGGCACTCGCTTGTTCTACATCGTTCCCAAACGCGTCGTGGATTCGATCTTGCCCTTGGACATACAACCTGCTCCTTCCGAGACCACGCGCGTGTTCGTCGGTCGCATGGAGATCATCACGCCAGCCATCGAGCAAGATGTCAAACATGCCATCGAGAACAACGATCGTCTCGCGCTGGGAAAATACGGTCGCTTCCTCGAACCGATCGCACAGCGCATTGCAGTCAAAAGCGCGTTGCTGGATTCCGTTTACTTGAAATTTGTTGGTGAACCCGCGACTTGCAAGCCGTAATTTATCGATAGCGCTTTTCGCCTTAATTCTCGGTGTTAGCCGCGGATTGCTCCGATGTTATCCCGGTCAATCCGCGGCTAAAAAATCACCGAGCGGAGCGGCGTGATTCGCCCGGCACGCGCGAAGCGGTGTAAGCGGCAATATTCAGCATATCCTCCGCGGTTAACTTCGCCACGACCGGCTTCATCAGATCCGTCCATTCTCCCTTTCGGGTGCCCAGTTGCATATCCTGCAGTTGGCGTACGATGTAGCTTGGAGAGCGGCCTGCCAGACCCGGCACCGGCCCGAGGCCCTCTAGATCAGCGCCATGGCACACGGCGCACTGTGTGGTTTTTCCGGCGCCAGTGGTGACGATCGCTTCACCTTTCTTGATGCTGCCCGGAGGAACATAGGCGATGAAGCCCGAATGCGAATTGCGCAGTTGCTCGGTGTCCTCAGTTTTTTCCGGCGTCTCGATGATGCGTTGCCCGATGGGTTCCTTGCCCGCCTCGGCTCCCTCCAGCACCAAGAACATACCGCCTGCTATGCGCGTCTTCGGGACGGTACCCGCTTCAACCACGCGGATCCACGGCGTCCACTTCATCGATGAGAAATATGTGGCGGCTTGCTTGATTTCATCATCGGTCATGGCCTTTGCGAATGAGATCATGCGATTCGTATTGGCCTTCCTCGTATCGGCGCTCTTTCGTTTATCGTTTTTGAAATCCATCATCGTTTGCACGAAATACGAGTAAGGCAAACCGGAAACGCCTGCGTTCTCCGGCCGGCCTTTCCCGTTGGGATAGTGGCAGAGACTGCACGCAGCGACTTGTGCATCTCTGCGGCCATGGGCCACGATGTCGGGCATTGCAGGGTGGTCGCCCGGAAACCAATCCGCCGGGCCGTATTGATCGCGAATCTGCGTCAACGTGAAAGAGCGATCGCTTCCGGGGAGCTTATGCATTGTCGTATCGGGTGGAGCCTGCGCGGCTTGGCCGCCCGGGGCCGCAGCAGGGGCGGCAGCCGGAGCGTTCGCGCCGGCTGGACCCGGCGGCGTTGCGAACCCATACGCCCACGGCGATGGCGTAGCGGGTTGCTGTTGAGCGATAAGAACTCCACACGCGATCACAGATGCGAATGCAAGCGTCAGAACGGCAAACCTCATAAACTGTCCTCCATTTGGAATGGGTCTGCGAACCATATAAGCCCTTGGCACGAGTTTGCGCAATAAAAACCTTCAAGCGAGAGATGCGAGAACAAAATGCGCATTGAGGAAATCGGGTAGCTTCGTGACGTTAGCTAGCAGCGTCCGGTCTCCCCGCGAAGATAGCGTACACAACCGGGAGCACGAACAAAGTCAGTAGAGTCGCGGAAATGAGGCCGCCGATGATTACCACGGCCAGGGGCTTTTGAGTTTCGGATCCGATTCCGTGGGACAGTGCCATTGGGAGTAAGCCGAGCATAGCAAGCGTGCCGGTCATGAGGACGGTGCGAAGCCTTACCAAAGCGCCGTTGATCACGGCGTGCACCGTTCCCAAGCCTTGCTCCCGGAGCTGGTTGAAATAGCTCACCA
>QHXA01000046.1 GCA_003222755.1 Acidobacteriota bacterium | reverse complement strand
CTCCCGCTCGCTTAACCCCCGGCTAATTTCCTGGCACGCCTTCGGCGTGCGCAAAACGACCAAACTCCCGAGCACCGCTCCGCGGTGCCGAAATCTAATTGCTACTGGTCTTGCCAACCCAACGCATTAATTCCGCGCGGTTGACGACGCGGTTATCCGCAGGGTAGTGGATCGGAATAATCCGATTCACATCCAGCTTGAGCCTTTCGATATTCGCGACCAGCGCCAGCGTGTACGGGCTCGGAGGGTTCGGTGGCGTCGCGTTCAGCGGCTGCGGATTGTATGCATCCGCCTCGACCAGCACCTTCTCCTTCGGCAAGTACGCGATGATCAGACCTTCGTGATGGCCGATGCCCGTCATGTGATAGAGCTGGATGACGTGATTGCCGTCCGTTAAGGTCTTCTGTTCTGTCATCGTTTCAAACGACGGCTTGCGCTTCGACTGCGCCAGCTTGTCCGGATTCAACGTGTGCGGCAGGGCCGCGACCTTCTCCAGGAACGGCTTGTTCACCTGATGGGTGATGATCGTCGCACCCTCGGCCATGAATGTGCGGAGCCCGCTGGAATGATCATAATGGGCATGCGTATTCACAACGTACTTGATGGGCTTGTTCGGGATCAGCTTCTTCGCTTCCGCAATGATCGCGCTTGCGCGCTCTTCGCTCTGCGGACCTTCAATCACGACAATGTAATCTTTAAAGTCCACCGCAAGAGCCGCATATCCGCCCAGGATCAAGTAGACGCCGTCTCCCAATTTCTCTGAAGTGGCCGACGCCACTGCCGCTGGTGGTTGCGCTGCGGGCGCCTGAATGTTTGCGGCTGCATTCGGCTTCACATCGGTGATGGTCAGGTCCAGGATTGGATAGTCGCCTTGCTTTTGTACGATCTTTGTTGGGAACTTCACACCACCGAAATCCTTGTAGCCGGAATAGGTCGCATCGAAAAGCATATCGCCGAGCATCGCGTTGTCGATCCAGGTCTCGACGCGCTCGACCATGTTCTGATCGTTGATATAGCCATTCACCTTGGCTTTGTTTGGAGCGGTGAATGTCAACACGTTGTATTTCTTTCCACCGACGGTTTTCGTCGAAACCGTTGCATTGTTCTTCGCAGCGGCCTGCAGGAAGCCGTGAGGCATCATCCAAAGTTCCAGCTGCTGAACCCACGGCGTGTTCGGTGCAACGACGACGGTTTGATTCTGTGTCTGCTCGCCAATCACCGGCTGCTGCCCGCCGCCGCGCGGCGGATTTTCGCCTTGCGTTCGAATTCTCTCCATGCGGTACGCGGGTGTTTCGAAGTTCATGACGCGCTTATAGCTTTTATCGATGAACTTCGGCCAGGGTTGGTTCGGATTCACATTCTGTCCGATTGCAAAATCGAATCCCGAGCCGGAGTACTCAACTGTCTTGAGCGTGCCCATTGCCTTGGTTGCATTGTCGATCACGGTCTTCGCATCCTGCGCAAAGGCCATCGAACACAGCAGCATTGCGGCTGCTAATACAAAAACACATTTCTTACTCATGTTCGCCTCCATAACCGGCCTCGCACCCGTTCAGGGTGCGATCATTACGTGAATAACGCCCCGGGTGTCGCTTCGCTCCACCCGGGCCTAATTTCCCATCAGCCCTCCGGGCTGTGCACCGCGGAGCGGCGCCAGGATAATAGCCAGGGCTGAGCGAGCGTAGCGAGCCAGCCCTGGTATAGATTGCATCTGACAAATCGCACCCCAGCAGGGTGCGAGGAATACACGCACTACGGCAGCGAAAACGCCACCACCGAATCGGTGGCGATCGCCGCGACATATTGTTTACCGTTCTTACCTTGATACGTGAGCGGATTGGCGTTCACCCCCTGGTCGAGTTTGAACGCCCAGACTTCCTTACCTGTCTTCGAATCAAATGCGCGGATTCGCCGGTCATTCGTCGCGCCGATGAACACTAGTCCTCCAGCAGTGACGATTGGCCCCGCGCTTCCTGACCCGCCAACATTCTGTTTACCCGGTGGCAAACCTTCATTGATTCCAAGCGTCGTGACCCATGCAATCTCTCCCGTGTTCGCATTGACCGCCCACAGCCTCCCCCAGGGTGGCTTCTGACACGGCGCATTCCCCAACATGCGGCCGCTTGCATCACGAATTGGCGCCGCAAAACCGTTGTATGGTCCGGGTCCATTGATGTTACCTCGGTCGTACGGCTGCGGCGATCCGTTGCCGCTGCCATAGTTGCCGCCCTCCCGCTTCTTCTCGACCCAACCACTCAGCGCTGCATCGTGCGTCTGAACGTAGACATACCCCAATTTGGGATCTGCCGCCATGCCGCCCCAATTGGGACCGCCGTTCCCGGGAAAGATAATCGTGCTGCGTGGCGGCGCGCCTTCTTCATGGAAGAGGAACGGCGTGAATGGTCCGGCATTATAGAAGCCGCCCGCCTTCTCAAAGATTTCCTTGCACGCTTTCGCATGCTCCGGCGTTGTGTCTTCCGGGGTGACGATGTCTTCTTTCTTAAAACTGATGCGCGCGAGCGGCGGCGGCTTCAGCGGGAAAGGCTGAGTGGGTGAATACCATTCCCCGGGCGCGTCGCCGGCGGGCACCGGCCGCTCTTCGACGCCAAAGACCGGCTTGCCGGTTTCGCGATTCAGGATGAACATCCAGGCTTGCTTCCCGATTTGAGCTAAGGCCGGAATTGTTTTTCCATTTTGCTTGATGTCGACGAGGACCGGCGCCGGCGGCAGATCGGAATCCCACAGGTCGTGATGCACCGTCTGGAAATACCACTTCAGTCTTCCCGTCAGCGCATCCACCGCAACGACGGAGTTGCCGAATAAGTTGTTCCCGGGCCTGTCGCCGCCCCAGTAGTTACCGGCCGGCGATCCGAACGGCATGTAGACAGTGCCGGTCTTCTCGTCCAGCGTCAGATACCATCCCCAAACATTCAGTCCCGATCGGTTTTTCCAGCCGTCGTCGAGCCACGTTTCATGGCCGAGCTCGCCAGGACGTGGAACGGAATGGAATTCCCAAAGCTTTGCGCCTGTGCGCACGTCGAATGCGCGCGAGTCGCCGGGATCTCCGCCTTGCGAGATCTCGCCGACGGTGGCGCCGAGCACCGCCAGATTTTTATAGATCAACGGAACGCCGTTCCAGGGAACCTTGATATCAGCGGAGCCGTCTTGCCCGAAGCCCGCCGACGCTTCGCCGGTGACCGCGTTCAGCGACATCAACCGGCGGCCAGCTGTGAAAAGAATTCGCGCTGGAGTTGAGGAATCGCCTGGCCAATACGCGACGCCGCGAGCGGTCGTATTGCCGTTGGGGATCTTGTATTCCCATACGAGCTTGCCTGTGTCGGCTTCCAGCGCAAGCGCACGGCTGCCCGCCGGCAGGTACATGATGCCATTGATCACGATTGGCGTTGCCTCAGGATTTACCGTGGGAGCGGGCGCCCCGCCACGTCCTCCGCGTCCGCCGCCTCTGCCGCCTTGGGCGGCTGGAGCTTCTTCTGGTGGTTCCGCTGCTGGCGGTGGTGCCGGCGCCGTGCCACGTCCTGCAGGTGCGGTGCTCAGCCGATAGCTCCACGCCAATTTCATATTCGACACGTTTGTTGCGTTGATCTGCGTGAGCGGAGAGTGGCGCGTTCCGGCAAGGTCGCGGTTGTACATCGGCCAGTCCGCGCCAGAATTTGGTTTTGGCGTCTGTGCCAGAGTCGGCAGCAACCCGGCTGCGGCCAGAATCACGGCATAACGAATACGCATCAAATAGGCTCCTTCGGAATTAGCACAAAATGCAGAAGATTCACAAAAGGTTCTTGAGCGTTTGTGCCTTTTTGTGGCCACATTTCATTCCAACAACTACGGCAGCGCGAAAACAACCAACGACTCGTTATTGGCGCCGCGTGCGCCGCCGGCTGCGGCAACCACCGCCACATATTGCTTTCCGTTCTTTCCCAGGTACGTTATTGGAACGGCCGTGATGTTGTAATCCAACTTCGCCGACCAGACTTCTTTCCCCGTCTTCGATTCAAACGCGCGGAAGCGTCCGTCATTCGTCGCGCCGATGAACAACAGGCCTCCAGCTGTAACCATCGGTCCACCGGCTCCAGGCGATCCCACGGTCTGTTTTCCCGCCGGTAGAGTTTCATTGATTCCGAGCGGTACTTGCCACGCGATGTCGCCCGTGTTCACATTGATCGCGACCAGCCTTGCCCATGGCGGCTTGCTGCACGGCCAGTTTGCGATCGTGCGGCCGTTCGCATCTTTCACCGGCGCACTAAATGCGGGACCGTTCACCCGCGTGTATGGAAACTCTTTTGCGAGATCCATTCCAGGCTCATACTTGGGGTTCTTCTGAATCCAGCCGGTCGCGGGCGCATCCTTCGAGTTCACGAAGATGTAGTTCAGCTTCGTATCGACTGCCGTTCCGCCCCAGCTTGGGCCGCCGGTGAAGCCTGGATAAATCAATGATGGCGGATTGCCTTCTGTCTTGTATTTCCAGGGAGTGTAGGGACCTGCGTTGTAGAACTTCGTCTTGTCCCAAAGTTCCCGGCATGCCTGCGCGTGCTCGGGTGTCGTATCGGCTGCGGTAACGAGGTCATCAACAGTCATGCTCACGCGCGTCACAGCGGGAGGCTTGAGGGGGAAAGGCTGCGTCGGCGGATACCATTCTGTCGGCACGTCACCCTTCGCTACCGGCCGCTCTTCGACCCCGAAGATGGGTTTGCCTGTGATGCGATCCAAGATGAAAACCCATCCCATTTTTCCGGTCTGCGCCAGAGCCGGAATCTTCTTTCCATCTTTCACGACTTCGAAAAGACTCGGAGCAGGCGGGAGGTTGTAATCCCACAGCTCATGATGAACGGTTTGGAAGTACCACTTGATCTTTCCCGTTTCGATGTCAAGGGCGACGGTGGAGTTGCCGTACAGATTGTTGCCGGGCCGGTCACCACCGTACGTATTCGCGCCGGGGCTGCTGACCGGAAGGTAAACGATGCCTCGCTCCTCATCGGCTGTCAGAGCGAAAGCCCAAACATTATTCCCGGTCCGATTTTTCCAACTGTCGAATCCCCAGGTTTCCAGTCCGGATTCGCCTTCGCGTGGAATCGTGTGAAATTCCCAAAGTTCTTTGCCCGTGCGCGCGTCATAAGCGTGCGTGTCGCCGGGTTCGCCGGCGCTCGTGTCCAATTGCGGCGCGATGTGCCGCTGGCCGGGACCGTAGAAGTTTGATCCCATCAGAATGACATTCTTATAAATGGCGGGCGCGCCGTCGTACGGGATTTTCATTTCGATCTCGCCGTTATTGCCGAAGCCGGTGGATGCTTCACCGGTGAGCGCGTTGATCGCGGCCAGCTTTCGCGCCGTCGTGAAGAAGATGCGCGGCGGATTGTTCTTATCACCAGGCCAATAAGAGACGCCACGGAACGAAGCCTGCCCTTCCTTGAGTTCGTAGACCCAAATCTCTTTTCCTGTTTCGGGCTCGAGCGCGACGACGCGATTGGCTGCGGGCAAATACATGATGCCGTTCACCACGATCGGCGTGACCTCCTGGAACATCTCGTTTGCACTGGCTCCCGTGAGCGGCTTCCCATCATGCGGCCGCAACTTGTACGACCACGCCTGCGTGAGCTTCGCCACGTTGGCCGCGTTGATCTGCGTCAGCGGCGAAAACCGTGTGCCTGCGAGATCACGGTTGAACATCGGCCAATCCGCATCCGGGCTTCGCCCGCCCGTTTTCTGTGCAGCCCCGCCATTGGCGAGAAGCAAGAGCAGCGCACCCGCCAAAATTAAAAAGACCACACGCGGCATACGCATGAAGTGGACTCCTTAGCCTGTCTGTAGGATTGATCCCGGCTATGCCGGAACCGGGCGGAATTCTATCACTGTAGGGGCGGTCTATGCCGCCCAAGGCACCGCGGAGCGGTGCAAGGAGATTAGCCAGGGGTACGCGTTTTTTGCGTACCCCTGGTATTGAGATGCACCAAGAATCGCACCCCGGCAGGGGTGCGAGGAGTCCGCGACACCCTTTCAGGGTGCGGATTCCAGAGTTGTCAAAAATATTCCAGGGGTACGCAAAAAACGCGTACCCCTGGCTAATTCCGAGCACCGCTCCGCGGTGCGTGGGCGGTCTATCACCGCCCGCCATTCGTCATTCTATTGGTCGTAAGGAGTGGCTCGAGCCACCGCCCAAGGTCGAGACGGCCCGGCAAGCGCTTGGCGATGCGGCGTTGGACGCCGAGCTATATGGCTGGTCGATGAGTATGGAAGCCGCAATCCAGTACGCGCTGAATGAAGCGACGGAAGAATTGCATGAGTGATTCACGTCGACGCAGCAGCTATTCGTAGTTCACTGGATCGACAAGCTTCCGCACTTTGGAAATCCGATCGACAGGAAACCCGCCTCTTCGAGCGTGCTCACGGATCGTGTCCTCATCGGCGGCCAGGTACACGCAGTAGACTTTGTTGTCGGTTACGTAGCTATGTAACCACCGGATCTTCGGGCCCAGCTCTCCTAATACCTTCAGCGACCTTTGCGAAATCTCCTGAAGCTCGGCGTCGGATAATTGACCTGCATTAGGTATCTCACGCTCGATTACGTACTGCGGCATTTTGAAACCTCCACTGGGGCGCATTCTAACACCGAATTTTCAGTGGAGGAGTCCCTCGAGATGAGCGAAGATGTGCCCACACGCCGAGAGGAGAAATATCGTATGACCGCTACCGTACCATCGACGAGCGAACGTG
>QHXA01000878.1:654-2955 GCA_003222755.1 Acidobacteriota bacterium | reverse complement strand
ATCCGCTACCCCCACAGAAACCACAAGCTATTCAGCCCAAAAAAGTTCCACATCCTCCACCGTCAGCACAAAGCGCCTCACGGGGCTTTAACCTTTTCTTGATAAATAGGGAAAGGATAAGGGAATTACGATGAGTGGCTTTTTGTCCCGTGCCAAGTTTTCACGCAACAAAAAAGCGCAGTGTTCGATCGAACACTGCGCATTGATCTGAAGACTTCTCGAAACTCAGATGAACGCCGCGATTGTGGACACCGTCACAGGCCCGCGGCGACGACAACCAAGAACAGCAGCAGAATGATCGCGAGCAGTACAATTTGCAAAGTGCGATACATTTTGGATGCGCCTCATGGGCGGGCATGACTGCCCGCCCCATGAAACCGCCTACGCGTTACGCGGCGGTCTCGCCCTTCTTGCCGCTGACGGGTTCTTGACCGATTTCAAGTCGTCGGCGGCTCTTCGCAGTCTCAGGCGCGTCGAGGGTAATTTCCAGAGTTCCTTTCTTGAAATTCGCCTTCGCGGTGTCGGTCTTTACGCCTTCAGGCAGCGGGATCTCCGCAGGTATAGACGCCTTCCTCGGTCGCCTCATGCTCGCATTTCCGCTCGCCTTCGATGGTCACTGCATGGTCCGAGACATCGATAGTCACATCGTTCTTGTCGAGGCCCGGCAGATCCGCGCGGATCAAGAGTTTTCCGTCGCGTTCCAGCATTTCCACATCGGGAGAGAATCGCGATTCGCCGCCCCAAGGACTGAAGCGGTGGAGAGACGGCCCGAAGCCTTCGAACATGCGATCTATGTCATCCGTAAACCGTCGCATCAAGCCGAAGGGAGTATACGCCGCCGGCCATTCATCGGCTCGGGAGCCCTGCCACTTTCGCTCAAGGCCTTCCGGGCTTTTCGTATGCTTAAAAAGCGCCATAAGAGTACCTCCTTTTTCTGATGGACTTACTTCCAGTCTAACGCTCCGGCCCGCAGCCGGCTCGAGAAAATCCGCGAATAACTCACACCATTTCAACGGTTTTACACAAAAACAATGGACTCCGGCTTGCCAGCGCAAAAGCCGCAACCGTCCTCCCCGTCAAAGAGTGAAGTAGGCGAATCACCGGGATAAAATCTTTCTAAAAAACGGCACTACAATAAGCTCCAGTGAAGGTCACCGATGCCCGCCGACAAATTCACCGACGCGCTCAAGAAGGCTAAGCAGATCAAAATAAGCGTCATCGGCCGCAACACCGGCCGAACAATAACCCTGCCCGTCTGGTTCGTAAGCGACGAAAACGCGCTCTATCTGCTGCCCGTCAACGGTTCCACGACGCAGTGGTATCAAAACCTGCTCAAGATCCCGACAATCACAATCAAGGTAGGAAAGGAGCAGCGCACATTCAAAGCTCAGCCGCTAAAAACCCCAACCGCCATCCGCAAAGTGATCGAATCATTCCGCAAAAAATACACGCCGGAGATCATAGCGAAGCTCTACCCCGGCCCCCTCAACGCCGCCATCAAACTGAACCTCGCGAAGTCGTAACAACTTCTTCCGGCAGTTCTGTTCGCTCCTCGCGATTTGACTTGAAGCTCTTTACATTGATTCTCCGTAATGATCACTTTTGAAAAGGTCTATGCATAGGTCTAAGAAACTCTGAGTCGCTTTGGTCATTGCTGGATTTTGGATGGCTTGTCGCACGAGAATATGACGATTGACGCTCTTGTTGGCATGGAATGCAGTATTGTTTCGGAAGTCGATCAAGAATTTCAAATGAGGCTGGATTTCATCGCGAACCCGGATGATGTCGACGCTCTTTCAGGGAAGATTTTTAACCAGAGATCGAAGACATTCAGGGCCGATCTATCCTTATCAACTAAACTCGCAAGCCATCCAATCGTCGCGGTCCGAAGAGTGTTCGCGAACTCTTCTGATCCGTGTCCCATCACATTTGGAGGCGGCGCGCCCCCGGCCTGCATAGCGTCCCACAAAAGGAAGAGATGCAGAAACTCCTCAATCCGCTGTCGGTACACAATGTAAATCTCTCTATCTTTCTCCGATTTAAATTGACGAGGAGTATCCACGTTCTTCACCCGCCCGGCGGTTGCGCTTTCAAAAATTCTTCCCATTGCCGTAAGCATTCGTGCGCAAGCTCCATGAGGTCATACTTATCATCAGCAATGATGAAGAGCCGATATTCCGACGGCCGTGAAGGATCGTACTCTCGGCCGATTGAAAACCCGGCATCAACGCTGGCTCTCGTGATCGTCAGATGTTTGGTGCCATTGCAGAGGTCCCGACACAGGCGAAGTACCCGGCTTCG
>QHXA01000878.1:0-648 GCA_003222755.1 Acidobacteriota bacterium | reverse complement strand
CTGTCGAAGTAGCTGAGGTATTCTCGATCCATTCCCGGAGGTGGTAGCAGTTTTCGAAAAACGCGAAAGCAAAATCTTCCAGATCCGCGCTACCGCTAACATCGGCTTCAACGAGTCGCCAATGCCACCGTTGTACCCGCGCCAACTGCCCCTGCCAACCGCCATTCCGGTGAATGCTCCACCCAATCCCCATTGCTAAACCTTCTCCTCCGGCCCGATCATGTTCGCCCACGTATCGGATGGAAACTTTACATGCGGGTTTGGAAGTAATGCCGAAACCGTCCTGAATAGAGCTTTCACATGAGTCTCAGCACCTTCTCGTGGGCTGTATCCTTCATGGACGATGTCGTTCCGCAATTTTATAGCTTCAATAGCGACTGTCACATCTGACAAATCCAATCCCAGTACGACGGCGAGGGTAGATATTTGAGCCTCCAATGGCAATTGCCAAAAACTCTGCAGAGACTTTTCGAGTGGCTTGCCATTTGCCCGTATCCGTTCGCTGATAGCAACTTCAAGCGCAGTAACGGCCTCGACAGTCGCGTGCTTAAAATTCCCTTCGTCCAATAACTGGTGCGCCCTCCCCAAAATCACCAGCGCCAATGAAGGCTGGACTGGACGATTGGCCACCAGCTTTCTGAGATCCTG
>QHXA01000880.1 GCA_003222755.1 Acidobacteriota bacterium | reverse complement strand
CAGGCGGACGAATTAGCGCAGTGAACACTACCCGCGACGGGTTTGTCGTATCGGACGGCCGATTTGACTTCGGCGCATTTTCAGGCACCTATGTCAGTCCGGACCTGGTGGAAGAAGTGCGCGTCATCACCACGCCCGTTGACGCCGAGGCGGGGCGCGGCGCAGGCCAGGTGCAGATGGCGACCCGCGGAGGGACCAATCAATTCAAGGGTAGCATCTTCTGGACCAACCACAATTCCGCAATCGATGCGAGCAACTGGTTCAACAACTTCAACGGCGTGAAAAAGGACTATGCAAACCGGAACCAGTTTGGTGTCCGCGTCGGTGGGCCGATCAAAAAGAACAAGACATTTTTCTTCGTCTTGTTGGAAGAGCAACGCAACATCATCCGGCAAAGCTTTGTAGGCACCGTGCTGACCGAGCAGGCGCGAAATGGGATCATCTATCGGTTCTTCCCGGGCGCTGACAACGGAAACATCACTTCCAACACTGCAACCGTCGATCGGAACGGTGCTCCAGTAAGACCGGCAAACGCAACCGGCGATCTTCAATCTTTCAGCGTGTTCGGGCGAGACGCAAACCGAACGGGTTACGATCCGACCGGTTTTGTCCAAGGTGTACTTCTGTCCAGAATGCCGCTGCCGAATGACTACACCGCAGGCGATGGCTTGAATACTGCAGGTATTCGCTTCACGCGCCGCATCAACGGCATCGACGAGTCCAACGGCAATGGTTACGATACGAACCGCGATCAGTTCAACCTGCGGTTCGACCATAACTTCAACACAAAGCACAAGCTCTTCGTCGTCTACACGTACGAGCGCGATATCGACATGACCGAACAGGCCGGAATCATCAATTGGCCCGGAGGCTTCTACGGCGCAAATGACCGCTGGCCGAACCTATTGACATTTTCCTTGGTCTCCACCGTCTCTCCGAACACCGTCAATGAATTTCGCGCGGGTGAGAAGAGGACGAAGCAATCCAGTTGGGCCAACTTTTATGTCGGCCGGGAAGGCGAAGGTGAGCCTGGTCCTCAGGGAATGGAAGCATTCAAGCTTCTTCCCAAGAGTAATGGCATTCCATACCACCCGATCATGACGCTATTCCCGAACAACATCTTTCTGGGAACGAATGAAAGTGGGATCACTCGCTGGTCCAATAGCCCCACGTACAGCTTTGCGGATACGCTCAGCTGGACCAAAGGCAAATGCCGGGGGCAATGACACGAATATGACTCCGCAAGTTCAACTCGGGGCGGGCGGAGTGCCTGTCGCGAATATCGACAACGTCGCCATTCCCGGTCTGAGCAGCAACAACCAGACTCTCGCGCGAAATTTGCTGATCGATCTCTCCGGCTCCGTCGCAAGTATCGTGGAAGGATTCGATATCCGCGACCCTAGGAACCCGGTGTTCCTCGGATATCGCGACGGCGTAAAGTTGAGAACCCGCGATTGGCGCTCGACTGAACTCAGCGGCTTCTTTAAGGATGGTTGGAAACTCCGTCCGAGCCTCACCGTGAACGTCGGCATCCACTGGGAATGGTTCGGCGTGCCGTACGAGGCAAAAGGTCTGGCCGCAACCGTGTTTGGCAGAGAGAGCGGCTTGTGCGGAATCTCGTGCGGCACGTTGACGGCGGCGGAGTTCGTCGGCAAGAACTCCACGCACCCGGACCAAAAACTCTATAATGACGATTGGAAGAACTTTGCTCCTTCCGCCGGTCTGAGCTGGTCGCTTCCTTGGTTTGGAAAAGACAAGACCGTCCTTCGCGCAGGCTACGGCTGGAGCTACACCGGTGGCAGTCTGAAGAATGCGTCCACGGGCCTGACCCAGATTGCGGGCGGAGTTCCAGGCACCTATGAAGGCAGTACCAATACCGGTATCACTTACACGCAGCCGACTTATCTTTCACTGGCCAATCTCATACTGCCGATTCCGCATCAGTTTGTCCCGCTGCAGCCGATTCCATTAGATGGCAGCCGCGCCGATACGCTTCAGGTGTACGCCACGAACCGTCCAACACCGTACGTGCAAAACTTCAACGTCGAAATTCAGCGCGAGGTTGCGCGCAACATGTCGCTCACTGTGTCTTACGTCGGCACAAAAGGAACGAAGCTGTGGGGTGGTGTTCCAATCAACGGCGTCGACATCTTTAACAACGGCTTTCTTGACGGATTCAACATGACCCGCGCCGGAGGTAACGCCGTACTTTTCGACCAGATGCTGAGAGGCCTGAATATCCCTGGCGCCGGAATCGTGAATGGTACGACTCTGACGGGATCCGCGGCGCTTCGCGCGTTTACGTCCACGCGCACCTTAATCGCCAACGGTAACGCCGGCGGGCTGGCGGACTTTCTGAATCGCAGCACGAGCGTGACGGGAAAAGGGGGAGGCTACGTTCGAAACAGCGGGTTGTTCCCGGAGAATTTCTTTGTACTCAATCCACAGTTCAGTGCTGTCACGGTTCACGGCAACCCAAGCAACTCCACTTATCATTCTTTGCAAATGCAACTGACCCGACGCTTTTCGAACAGCTTCTCCAGTCAAACGACATACGTTTGGAGCCGTGCTCTGGGTCTGGCGGATGCCGACCTCACGCTGTCGCCTCGTGATCCACGCAACCTGGCCGCGGAAAAATCGGTCTTGGGTTTTCACCGCACCCACAGCTTCAACACAGCCGGCACAGTCGAAATGCCATTCGGCCCGAATCGGACATTCCTCAGTAATGCGCCGGCTTTGGTGCAGCGGATGGTGGAACGCTGGCAGTTGGGCGCAATCCTCA
>QHXA01000877.1:3378-4905 GCA_003222755.1 Acidobacteriota bacterium | reverse complement strand
CCAAAGCGGCGGCTCGACTGCACTCAGCTCCGTACCCAAATCTTGATAGATGAGTTCGCGGCCGCCGGGATGGATCAGCAACAGGTTTATGCTGGACTTCATTTTTAAGACAGCCGAAAGTAGCAGAAGGGTCTGCTGCATTTCAACAGATTTGAAGAAGCAGCGGAGGGCACCGAGTTCGTCGTCTACCTGCCTGCGTTTGAATTCGTTCCGAGAACCGTATTGAGGAGACGACCCACTCTCACAAGAGTGCGCCAAATTCGGCTCTGATAAATTTTCGCAACATCCGATTCCACACGAGACAAGCGTTGATTTGTGACGACGTTTACGTCCTCGCTGAGCTGGTTTATTTTTAATCGCACATCCTCATGTTCGAGCGCCGTTTGCTGACTTTGTCGTTGGAATTCAGCACATTGTTCTCGAAGATTCATCGAAAGAGCATCGGTCTCATGTTGGTGGTGCGCGAGTTCAGCGCCGATTTTCATCAGTTCGCTTCCCACTTCGGATCGAAGACCACCAATGAGCCCCTGCATCTCTTCAGATGTTTCAAGATTGTCAATCCGCGCCTTAACTGCATTCAATTCGGCACCCACTTCGGATCGAAGGTCCGTTATAGCGCGCAGGATTTCTTCGGTTGTTTCAAGATTGTCAATCCGCGCTTTAACTGCATCCACCGCGGTTCCCACGACAACATCGCGGTGGCTATATCGGCGGAGGAGCGAATCCTCACCGAAAGTCACATCCACGTCGCCAATAGACTGGCGCAATCCATACACGGTACGCTTGAACCTTACAATGTTGAATCCTCGGTGCACGTCGACAATTCGGGGCTCCAACATCTCATTGAATGTCTCATCCGGTTCAGGAGAAGCTTTCTTTGTCGAAGCTTGCAGCTTTTCAGTGACCTGCTGAAGTGTATCTGCCCTGAACGTTAACGGAGGCATTTCATGCCGCCCGAGTAATTCATCGACAACGGTGGCCGGTACGGTACGCGAGACTGCGAAATAATGGGCGCCTTGAGAGTACAAATCGTAACCCGGGGCTTGGCCTTCATGCTTTTTTGCGAATTTCAAGATATGCGAAGGAACAGTCGTTGATGCAAGATCCAACTCGAGTTGACTGTGCCGGTCTTTGAAAATCCGAACTGCCCAAAAGCCATCACGAACGAGAACCTTACCGATTAGTTCACCAACTGCAGCTGTTACTCCGGGGTGGTAATACCGGCCGTTGCTAGCAGATAACACGAAATCCTGGTTGGTTCGTACTGCAGCCGACAACTCGCTTGGGTCAATCTGTTCGCTTTCCAATTCCAGATCGTCACCGCAGAGGATGCCACCGTTTCGCAGGAGGCGCCTGGCTTGATCAATGTCGAACGCCACATCGGCATAAGTGTGCGAACCATCAATGTAGGCGATTGCCCACCTGGACGGCGTCAGCTTCGGTAGAACCTCGCGGGATGTCCCTTTTTCGATTCGAACCAGATTCTGAAGTCCAGCAGAGGCGATATTGTGTTCGAACAGTTTGTAT
>QHXA01000877.1:1030-3286 GCA_003222755.1 Acidobacteriota bacterium | reverse complement strand
CCCTCAATCTGTAAATCCCTGAGCGCCATTCCCCAGGAAATGGTCGAGACACCTGCCCAGCAGCCAATTTCGAGAATGTCGAGTGGAGAAGAGAGTAATTCTGCAGCCGATTTTACGACAGGTCGGAAATACCGTTGACGCTCAGGATCACCTTGCAACGCTTGCAACGCCGATCCGGCATAAGGCTCCCCTTTCAATAGCGCTTCACACAACGCGCGATAAGACATGTTCGTATTATCCATAAGTTTCCACGATCGAACGAACTTATCCACCACGGTCGAGTGAATGAAATGGATACACGATCGTCAAACTGACCAAACGAACGGGAAAGCGTGTTAGATAATTGGGTTGAACCGACTTCAGAATGCTAGTATACGCAGAACTTCGGGAGGAGTAATGGCAACGCATTATCTTCATACAGAGCTTCGAAGCGAGCTTGAGTCAGTGGAGTTGGCGTGGGATGCTCTGCCTTTCGGAGCCGCGGGTAGGGTTCTCTTAGAAATATTGCGAGCTATGTTTCACGACTTGGCGTGGGGGCCCTTGCGATCGAGCAGGTCACGCTGCAATGGCAGGGTCCGATGACAGACGCCGCGGTCGAAGAGCTCTCACAACGGGCGAATGCGCGCGATTGGGAACCTAACGCGCACGTATTCCTCAGCGTGACTGATCGGTATGACGCTCTTCGAATCGGGTCGGCATTGCCGGCCTTTTGCTCTGTCTATACGTTCGATCTACTCAAGGAAGTTATCGGACAGGGAATTCCAGCATCAGCATGGCGTAGAAAGTTCGACCATATCTATCCCATAAATGTTCCGCGGCTTGAAATCGAAACCGGTTTGGACGTCCTTCTGCTAGACATGCCCGCCCGCTCCCTCGCACAACTGCCAATCGGATTTGCATACGTGTACAAAGCCGTTCGCGATGGCAATGTCAAGCTTCAGGCCATCGATGTCGATATCATCGCGTATCACCGCTATCATTCGAGACGCTGCCTTAATTACATTGATCGCATAGAAAGTGCGGGGATGCTGCATCCTCAGGATCCTTGGCAAGCCGAAAATTACATCGTCTGGACGGACAAGAAGTTCATTGATTATTTCTCCGACATTCTTGACGAAGTTGCCACGAAAGTAATCCACGCAAAACCGAAAGTAGTTGGTTTCTCGCTGCACCAAACGAGTCATGTTTCTGTGAGCCGGGTAGTCGAAAGCCTGCGCAGGGAACTACCGGAAACTCAAATCATCGTTGGCGGGATGAGCTGCTACCAACCGGCCGTGGCCGGAAGAATATTTCCTCAAGCGGATTATGTTGTCGTCGGTGAGGCAGACACCGTGATCGGCGCTCTGGCCGAGGCACTAGCCAGAGGGGAAAGGCCGCACGATTTGCCGGGCATAGTTTCCCGCTATGACACCGAGGACCGAATGTTTATCGGCGCCCCATTACCCCATAATCTCGATATCGTGGGTCCCCCAGACTATGCATTTAGTAACCTGGATTGGTATGTGAATTGGAATGGTTACCGGCTAATGCCTTTGGTCGGCAGCCGCGGCTGTGGCTGGAGCCGCTGTACGTTTTGCGCAGAGCGATTTAACTGGCGAGCCCGCACGCCGGAAAAAGTGGCGGAAGAAATTGAATACTATACAACGCAGGGTTTTAGGGACTTTGTGTTCAACGAGAGCGACTTCAATTCGAACCTCTCTTTCGTGGTTCGGCTTTGCAAGGAGATCGTGCGCCGAGGCATCAAGGCGAACTTTACCGCGCAACTGCGTGTGGGCAAGGACTGCGATTTCGAATACTACAAAGCGATGAAGGCGGCTGGGTTTTCCTGCTTACGTTTTGGAGTCGACGGACTTTCGGAAAACACGCTTCTGCTGCAGAGCAAAGGCTACACCAAACAAATGGTCCTCGATAATCTGAAACATTGTCACGATCTCGGAATCTTTACAGAAATTAATGTGGTCGTCGGCGTACCTGGCGAGACGGATGCCGACGTCGAGGAAGCAGCAGACTTCATCATCGAGATGAAGCCGTACATTGGAAGAGTTGCCTTTATCAATCCCCTAATGTTATTTGTCGGTTCGGTGTATTACTTCGAACCTGAACGACACAACATCAAATTTCTCGGAGACAAACAGGAACTGTATAGCCAGTATTTTGTTTCGCTGCCGGACTCCTCGTGGTACAGCGAAAATCCTTACATTGATCACAACATTCGCCAACAGCGATTTTTCCGCATTATAGAGCGGCTCCGTGACG
>QHXA01000877.1:0-929 GCA_003222755.1 Acidobacteriota bacterium | reverse complement strand
CAGCGGGAATCCCGAGAACGTGGCTGCGGACGCAGGTGAGACTAACGCTCGCATGTCGGCTGTTGGTTCAGCGGCTAGGCCGGAGGAGCAGGATAAGACTGAATTCCAGAAGACCTTCTACGGTTCTTGGTCCTCTGCATTTCTACGCGGTGGAAGTGAAATTATTGGCCAACATACACTGGAAGTGCGCGTTCTGAGAATTGACGGAGAATTCTATGTGACTAAAGAAAGCATGCTATATCGCTCGGATATCGTGAAGGTGTATCCGCAGCCGGTTTTGCTGCGCGCGTATAAGGGTTACAACTTGGTGGGTTACCGTGACGAGATTCTCGGCGCCCCGCTCATTCTGGGTCACATTGATCTGAGCAGGGATGAGGCAAGAACTGACATTCGCATTCTGAAGGGCCGGTCCGAACAACAACTGATGTCCACTATCGACTGCATTGAAGCTGCGGCTCGCCTGACCGAGACTTCAAATCCAATTCCATTGTTGTTGCGCTCGTACAGGGCGTACAACCTCGTCAAGTATCTCAATCAGATATTAGGCGCCCCTCTCGCTCTTGGTCCGGTGGATTTAACGCAAGATGCAGTTCGCAAGAACCCTCAAATCATAAAGGGTCGAACTGAGGATGAAGTAATCGGCCAGATCGATGCGGCCGAGATGCCGGCCCCGCAACATATTTCGGCGTCGCCGAAGAGCGATTATGCGGAGGCGCCTCCGACCCCCCGCGCTCGAAAGGTGAACATGGGGGCTGGTGTTCTCCTCCGCTGGGGAAAGTAACCGTTAACTGTTCGTCTACTTTGTTCGGTACATGGCATTTTTTCCTGCTGGAACCTACGATTTATTCCTCACTCACGCCTGGTATTACACCGACGAATGGCAGGAACTGGTGGCCATCTTGGACGGATATGTCCCAGGTAGATGGCGC